>NZ_VMLH01000076.1:0-6750 GCF_013276595.1 Streptococcus sp. 10824 | reverse complement strand
ATGGTTGGAAAAGTCGTCCCCATCAAGATAGTGTTCGGAGATTTAAGCTTAAATTGAAGAAACTAACACAGAGGAGAGTATAGACCTAACAAGACGTATTGAGCAACTGAATTTGTCCATTCGAGGATGGATAAACTATTTCTCATTGGGAAATATGAAAAGTATTGTCACCAGCATAGATGAGCGCTTGCGTACTCGCCTACGAGTGATTATCTGGAAGCAATGGAAGAAGAAATCGAGACGATTATGGGGATTGCTTAAGTTAGGAGTTCCTAAATGGATAGCAGATAAGGTATCTGGCTGGGGTGACCATTATCAATTAGTAGCTCAGAAGTCGGTACTAAACGTGCTATATCAAAACCAGTCCTTGAAAAACGTGGACTGGTTTCGTGTTTGGATTATTACCTTGAACGACATGCGTTAAAAGTTAGTTGAACCGCCGTATGCCGAACGGCACGTACGGTGGTGTGAGAGGGGCTAGAGATTATCCCCTACTCGATTAAGCAATTTCCTTGACATTTTTCTTATTTTGCGCTATCATATATACATATAATATATGGGAGTCTGTGTACAGTCTGAGAGGAAGTGTTAAACTTCGACCGCACCTGATCTGGGTAATGCCAGCGGAGGGAACGATACTTAGTCTAATTTTGCACCTTTTCCATGTATGGTAAAGGTTTTTCTTTTTTTAAAAAGGAAAACGAGAAGAGGAGGTTCTTATGAAAGCAAGCATTGCCTTGCAAGTTTTACCCCTAGCACAGGGGATTGATCGGATAGCTGTTATTGATCAGGTCATTGCTTATCTGCAAACTCAAGAAGTGACGATGGTAGTGACACCATTTGAAACGGTCTTGGAAGGGGAGTTTGATGAGCTTATGCGCATTCTAAAAGAAGCGCTGGAAGTGGCAGGGCAGGAGGCAGATAATGTCTTTGCCAATGTCAAAATAAATGTAGGAGAGATTTTAAGTATTGATGAGAAACTTGAAAAGTATGCTGAGACGACACATTAGTCTATTGGGTTTTCTGGGAGTCTTGTCAATCTGGCAGTTAGCAGGTTTTCTTAAACTTCTCCCCAAGTTTATCCTGCCGACACCTCTTGAAATCCTCCAGTCTTTTGTGCGTGATAGAGAATTTCTCTGGCACCATAGCTGGGCGACTTTGAGAGTGGCTTTACTGGGGCTGATTTTGGGAGTCTTGATTGCCTGTCTCATGGCTGTGCTCATGGATAGTTTGACTTGGCTCAATGACCTGATTTACCCTATGATGGTGGTCATTCAGACCATTCCGACCATTGCCATAGCTCCTATCCTGGTCTTGTGGCTAGGTTATGGGATTTTGCCCAAGATTGTCTTGATTATCTTAACGACAACCTTTCCCATCATCGTCAGCATTTTGGACGGTTTTAGGCATTGCGATAAGGATATGCTGACCTTGTTTAGTCTGATGCGGGCCAAGCCTTGGCAAATCTTGTGGCATTTTAAAATTCCAGTCAGCCTGCCTTACTTTTATGCAGGTCTGAGGGTCAGTGTCTCCTACGCCTTTATCACAACAGTGGTATCTGAGTGGTTGGGAGGCTTTGAGGGTCTTGGTGTCTACATGATTCAGTCCAAGAAACTGTTTCAGTATGATACCATGTTTGCTATTATTATTCTGGTATCGATTATCAGTCTTCTGGGTATGAAGCTGGTTGATGTCAGTGAAAAATATGTTATTAAATGGAAACGTTCGTAGAATTAGGATGTTTCTGAAAAAGAAAAGAGGAAATCAAAATGAAAAAAACATGGAAAGTGTTTTTAACTGTTTTAACAGCTCTTGTAGCTGTTGTGCTTGTAGCTTGTGGTCAAGGAACTGCTTCTAAAGACAACAAAGAGGCAGAACTCAAGAAGATCGACTTTATCCTAGACTGGACACCAAATACTAACCACACAGGGCTTTATGTTGCCAAGGAAAAAGGTTATTTCAAAGAAGCTGGAGTGGATGTTGATTTGAAATTGCCACCAGAAGAAAGTTCTTCTGACTTGGTTATCAACGGAAAGGCACCATTTGCAGTGTATTTCCAAGACTACATGGCTAAGAAATTGGAAAAAGGAGCAGGAATCACTGCCGTTGCAGCTATTGTTGAACACAATACATCAGGAATCATCTCTCGTAAATCTGATAATGTAAGCAGTCCAAAAGACTTGGTTGGTAAGAAATATGGGACTTGGAATGACCCAACTGAACTTGCTATGTTGAAAACCTTGGTAGAATCTCAAGGTGGAGACTTTGAGAAGGTCGAAAAAGTACCAAATAACGATTCAAACTCGATCACACCGATTGCCAATGGAGTATTTGACACTGCTTGGATCTACTATGGATGGGATGGAATTCTTGCTAAATCTCAAGGTGTAGATGCTAACTTTATGTACTTGAAAGACTACGTTAAAGAATTTGACTACTACTCACCAGTCATCATCGCAAACAACGACTATTTGAAAGATAACAAAGAAGAAGCTCGTAAAGTCATCCAAGCTATTAAAAAAGGTTACCAATATGCCATGGAGCATCCGGAAGAAGCAGCTGATATCCTCATCAAGAATGCACCTGAACTCAAGGAAAAACGTGACTTTGTCATCGAATCTCAAAAATACTTGTCAAAAGAATACGCAAGCGACAAGGAAAAATGGGGTCAATTTGATGCAACTCGCTGGAATGCCTTCTACAAATGGGATAAAGAAAATGGTATCCTTAAAGAAGACTTGACAGACAAAGGCTTCACCAACGAATTTGTGAAATAATGACAGAAATAAGACTAGAACACGTCAGTTATGCCTATGGTCAAGAGAGGATTTTAGAGGACATCAATCTGAAAGTCACTTCAGGTGAAGTGGTCTCTATCTTAGGCCCAAGTGGTGTAGGAAAGACCACCCTCTTTAATCTAATCGCTGGGATTTTAGAAGTTCAGTCAGGGAGAATTGTCCTTGATGGTGAAGAAAATCCCAAGGGGAGCGTGAGTTATATGTTGCAAAAGGATCTGCTCTTGGAGCACAAGACGGTGCTTGGTAATATCATTCTGCCTCTCTTGATTCAAAAAGTGGATAAGGCAGAAGCTATTGCCCGAGCAGATGACATTCTTGCGACCTTCCAGTTGACAGCTGTAAGAGATAAATACCCTCATGAACTCAGTGGTGGGATGCGTCAGCGTGTAGCCTTGCTTCGAACTTACCTTTTCGGGCACAAGCTCTTTCTCTTGGATGAGGCCTTTAGTGCCTTGGATGAGATGACCAAGATGGAACTCCACGCTTGGTACCTTGAAATTCACAAGCAGTTGCAGCTAACAACCTTGATTATTACTCACAGTATCGAGGAGGCCCTCAATCTCAGCGACCGCATCTATATCTTGAAAAATCGCCCTGGGCAGATTGTTTCAGAAATTAAACTAGATTGGTCTGAAGATGAGGATAAGGAAGTCCAAAAGATTGCCTACAAACGTCAAATCTTGGCAGAATTAGGCTTAGATAAGTAGAAAAATAGGGAGTTGGTGAAGATTATCCTTTACCAGCGCCCTTTTTCTTTTAAAAATGAGAAAATTTCGGTATAATAGTCAAACAAGGTCAAGGTTTAAAGAGAGAGGTGGGTTTGTTATGAGATTTAAAAATACATCGGATCATATTGAGGCCTACATCAAGGCGATTTTAGATCAATCTGGTATCGTGGAGTTGCAACGGAGTCAGTTGGCTGATACCTTTCAGGTTGTCCCTAGTCAGATTAACTATGTGATCAAGACACGCTTTACCGAAAGTAGAGGCTACTTGGTTGAAAGTAAGCGTGGTGGCGGAGGCTATATTCGTATAGGACGGATTGAGTTTTCTAGTCATCATGAAATGCTCAGGGAGCTGCTTTACTCAATTGGTGAGCAGGTCAGTCAAGAAATTTATGAGGATATTCTACAGCTTTTGGTTGAGCAGGAATTGATGACCAAGCAGGAGATGAATTTGCTTGTGGCAGTAGCTTTGGATTGCGTCCTAGGAGAAGAAGCTCCAGTCCTTCGAGCTAATATGCTACGACAGGTTATACAAGAGGTAGATAGAAAAGGGAAGTAAGATGAACTATTCAAAAGCATTGAATGAATGTATCGAGAGTGCCTACATGGTGGCTGGCCATTTTGAAGCTGGTTACCTAGAGTCTTGGCACTTGTTGATTGCCATGTCCAATCACAGTTATAGTGTGGCAGGGGCGACTTTAAACGATTATCCATATGAGATGGACCGTTTAGAAGAGGTGGCTTTGGAACTGACTGAAACGGACTATAGACAGTATGAAACTTTTACGGAGTTGCCGTTCTCCCGTCGTTTGCAGGTTCTTTTTGACGAAGCAGAGTATGTAGCGTCAGTGGTCCATGCTAAGGTATTAGGGACAGAGCATGTCCTCTATGCGATTTTGCATGATGGCAATGCCTTGGCGACTCGTATTTTGGAGAGGGCTGGTTTTTCTTATGAAGACAAGAAAGATCAGGTCAAGATTGCTGCTCTTCGCCGAAATTTAGAAGAACGGGCAGGCTGGACTCGTGAAGACCTCAAGGCCCTACGCCAACGCCATCGTACAGTAGCTGACAAGCAAAATTCTATGGCTAATATGATGGGTATGCCCCAGACTCCGAGTGGTGGTCTCGAGGATTATACGCATGATTTGACAGAGCAAGCTCGTTCTGGCAAGTTAGAACCAGTCATCGGTCGGGACAAGGAAATCTCGCGTATGATTCAAATCTTGAGTCGGAAGACAAAGAATAATCCTGTCTTGGTTGGGGATGCTGGTGTCGGGAAAACTGCTCTGGCGCTTGGTCTTGCTCAGCGTATTGCTAGTGGGGATGTGCCTGTGGAAATGGCTAAGATGCGCGTGTTAGAGCTTGATTTGATGAATGTCGTTGCAGGGACACGCTTCCGTGGTGACTTTGAAGAGCGCATGAACAATATCATCAAGGATATTGAAGAAGATGGCCAAGTCATCCTCTTTATCGATGAACTCCACACTATCATGGGTTCTGGGAGTGGAATTGACTCAACTCTGGATGCGGCCAATATTTTGAAGCCAGCCTTGGCGCGTGGAACTTTGAGAACGGTTGGTGCCACCACTCAGGAAGAATACCAAAAACACATCGAAAAAGATGCGGCCCTTTCTCGTCGATTCGCTAAAGTGACGATTGAAGAGCCAAGTGTGGCAGACAGCATGGCCATTTTGCAAGGCTTGAAGGCGACTTATGAGAAACATCACCGTGTGCAAATCACAGATGAAGCGGTCGAAACAGCCGTTAAGATGGCCCATCGTTACTTGACTAGTCGCCATTTGCCAGACTCTGCTATAGACCTCTTAGATGAAGCAGCAGCAACAGTGCAAAATAAGGCTAAGCATGTAAAAGTAGACGATTCAGGCTTGAGTCCAGCTGACAAGGCCTTGATGGATGGCAAGTGGAAACAGGCAGCTCAGCTAATCGCAAAAGAAGAGCAAGTGCCTGTCTATAAAGACTTGGTAACAGAGTCTGATATTTTGACTACCTTGAGTCGATTGTCAGGTATCCCAGTCCAAAAACTGACTCAGACTGACGCTAAGAAATACCTGAACTTGGAAGCTGAACTACACAAGCGTGTCATCGGTCAAGATCAAGCAGTTTCAAGCGTTAGCCGTGCTATTCGCCGCAATCAGTCAGGGATTCGCAGTCACAAGCGTCCGATTGGTTCTTTTATGTTCCTAGGACCCACAGGTGTCGGGAAGACCGAATTGGCCAAGGCTTTGGCAGAAGTTCTCTTTGATGACGAATCAGCCCTTATCCGCTTTGATATGAGTGAGTATATGGAGAAATTTGCAGCCAGCCGTCTCAATGGAGCTCCTCCGGGTTATGTGGGTTATGAAGAAGGTGGGGAGTTGACCGAGAAGGTTCGCAACAAACCATATTCCGTTCTCCTTTTTGACGAGGTAGAGAAGGCCCACCCAGATATCTTTAATGTGCTCTTGCAGGTCTTGGATGATGGTGTCTTGACCGATAGCAAGGGCCGCAAGGTTGACTTTTCAAATACCATTATCATCATGACGTCAAACCTTGGTGCGACAGCCCTTCGGGATGACAAGACCGTCGGTTTTGGAGCTAAGGATATTCGTTTTGACCAGGAAAATATGGAAAAACGCATGTTTGAAGAGCTGAAAAAGGCTTATAGACCTGAGTTTATCAACCGTATTGATGAAAAGGTGGTCTTCCATAGCCTGTCTAGTGACCATATGCAGGAAGTGGTGAAGATTATGGTCAAACCTTTAGTGGCAAGTTTGGCTGAAAAAGGCATTGACTTGAAATTACAAGCTTCTGCACTGAAATTGTTGGCAAATCAAGGATATGACCCAGAGATGGGAGCTCGTCCACTTCGCAGAACCCTGCAAACAGAAGTGGAAGACAAGTTGGCAGAACTTCTTCTTAAGGGAGATTTGGTGGCAGGCAGCACACTTAAGATTGGTGTCAAAGCAGGCCAATTGAAATTTGATATTGCATAAAAATGGAGAATCAGGAGTAATCTTGATTCTCTTTTGCCAAATTTCAAGTTCAAGTTAGCCATGAAGAAGTCTTCTCTGGGTGATTTGTAGTTCAAGCATTTTTTAGGATAGTTATTAATCCAATTTTAGATGAATGCGACTTCTTTGGGAGTCGTTTTCTTAGTTCCCTTAGGTAACCATCTCCGAATGAGCCTGTTGTGATTCTCATTAGTTCCCCTTTCCCAAGAGGCATCG
>NZ_VMLH01000075.1:0-2853 GCF_013276595.1 Streptococcus sp. 10824 | reverse complement strand
CTGACGAAGTCAGTAACCACACCTACGGCAAAGTGAATCTGAAGTAGTTTGAAGAGAGTATAACTTGTCTTTTAGAAAAGGAGCCTATAATGAAAGTCTTTCAGAATGTAAATATCGTGACTTGTGATCAAGATTTCCATGTTTATCTTGATGGAATCTTAGCAGTCAAGGATTCTCAAATCGTCTATGTCGGTCAAGATAAGCCAGCGTTTTTAGAGCAAGCTGAGCAGATTATAGACTATCAGGGAGCTTGGATTATGCCTGGGTTGGTCAATTGCCACACCCATTCTGCTATGACAGGTTTGAGAGGAATTCGGGATGATAGCAATCTCCATGAATGGCTCAATGACTATATCTGGCCAGCAGAAGCTGAGTTTACTCCCGACATGACTACTAAGGCGGTCAAAGAAGCTCTGACAGAGATGCTCCAGTCAGGAACAACAACCTTTAATGATATGTATAATCCCAATGGTGTGAATATTGAGCAGATTTATCAGGCAGTGAAAGATTCCAAGATGCGTTGTTATTTTTCTCCGACTCTTTTTTCTTCAGAGACAGAAACAACTGCTGAGACTATAAGCAGAACTCGATCCATCATAGACGAAATCTTAAAATATAAAAATCCAAATTTCAAGGTTATGGTAGCACCTCATTCTCCCTATAGCTGCAGTAGAGACTTGCTGGAAGCGAGTTTGGAAATGGCAAAAGAGCTTGCTATTCCAATCCATATCCATGTGGCGGAGACCAAGGAAGAATCAGGCATTATCCTGAAACGATACGGCAAACGCCCCCTCGCCTTTCTAGAAGAACTGGGTTACTTAGATCATCCGTCTGTCTTTGCTCATGGGGTCGAATTAAACGAGCGAGAAATTGAACGCTTGGCAACTTCTCAAGTGGCTATTGCTCACAATCCTATCAGTAATCTCAAACTGGCATCAGGAATTGCTCCAATTATCCAGCTCCAAAAAGCAGGAGTAGCAGTCGGAATTGCGACTGACTCGGTCGCTTCCAATAACAATCTTGATATGTTTGAGGAGGGACGGACTGCAGCCCTTCTTCAGAAGATGAAAAGTGGAGATGCCAGCCAATTTCCTATCGAAACAGCTCTCAAGGCACTGACAATCGAAGGGGCTAAGGTTCTAGGAATGGAAAATCAGATAGGAAGTCTAGAAGTCGGCAAGCAGGCAGATTTTCTCGTTATTCAACCACAAGGCAAAATCCATCTCCAACCTCAAGAAAATATGCTCTCTCACCTAGTTTATGCTGTCAAATCCAGTGATGTTGATGATGTCTATATTGCTGGAGAACAGGTTGTTAAGCAAGGTCAAGTTCTGACAGTAGAACTTTAGAAGAAAAATCACGAAAAATTTTAAAAAAAGTTTGTAAAAATCTTGCATTCTTTTTTTGACTATGCTATACTTATATACGGTTTGAAAAAACTGCCTAAGACAGTAGGGGAGCTCGACTCATAAATATCCTACCGAGGACAAAACGTATCATGTAAAAAGAAGCGTATTGTACTTTCGTGTCTAGGTTTGGGCGCGTTTTTCTTTTGGAAAAATTCCCCAAGCAAAATAATTACGGAGGTGAACACACTAATGAGTGAAGCAATTATTGCTAAAAAAGCGGAACTAGTTGACGTAGTAGCTGAAAAAATGAAAGCTGCTGCATCTATCGTCGTTGTAGACGCTCGTGGTTTGACAGTTGAGCAAGATACAGTTCTTCGTCGTGAGCTTCGTGGAAGCGAAGTTGAGTATAAAGTCATTAAAAACTCAATCTTGCGTCGTGCAGCTGAAAAAGCTGGTCTTGAAGATCTTGCATCAGTATTCGTTGGACCATCTGCAGTAGCATTTTCTAACGAAGATGTTATTGCACCAGCGAAAATCTTGAACGACTTTTCTAAAAACGCTGAAGCACTTGAAATCAAAGGTGGTGCAATCGAAGGCGCTGTCGCATCTAAAGAAGAGATTCTTGCACTTGCAACTCTTCCAAACCGCGAAGGACTTCTTTCTATGCTCCTTTCTGTACTTCAAGCGCCAGTGCGCAACGTTGCTCTTGCAGTCAAAGCGGTTGCAGAAAGCAAAGAAGACGCAGCTTAATCTTAAGCTACGTAGCGTAGCCTAGCTACGAAAATCTATTATAAATTTAAAACATATTTGGAGGAAATAACAATGGCATTGAACATTGAAAACATTATTGCTGAAATTAAAGAAGCTTCAATCCTTGAATTGAACGACCTTGTAAAAGCTATCGAAGAAGAATTTGGTGTAACTGCAGCTGCTCCTGTAGCTGTTGCTGCAGCTGGTGCTGCTGACGCTGGTGCTGCTAAAGATTCATTCGACGTTGAATTGACATCTGCAGGCGACAAAAAAGTTGGCGTTATCAAAGTTGTACGTGAAATCACAGGTCTTGGTCTTAAAGAAGCTAAAGAACTTGTTGACGGTGCACCAGCACTTGTTAAAGAAGGCGTTGCAACTGCAGAAGCTGAAGAAATCAAAGCTAAATTGGAAGAAGCTGGAGCTTCAGTTACTCTTAAATAATAGAGCGACTACATTAGTAGCTTAAAAACATGATTAAATCGCTATTCTTAGGAGTAGTGGTTTTTCTTTTTGTTTAAGAAGTTGGCGAGTAAGTAATACTCAATGAAAATCAAAGAGCAAACTAGGAAACTAGCCGCAGGCTGCTCAAAACACTGTTTTGAGGTTGCAGATAGAACTGACGAAGTCAGTAACATATCTACGGTAAGGCGACGCTGACGTGGTTTGAAGAGATTTTCGAAGAGTATAAAATAGATTGAATTTAGAATAGTCCACTGAGTTTTATAAAACATTGTTAGAAATTGGTTTGAATTCC
>NZ_VMLH01000074.1:0-21417 GCF_013276595.1 Streptococcus sp. 10824 | reverse complement strand
GCTCTTTGATTTTCATTGACTATAAAATGGTTTTAATTCTTTTTTTCAAATCTGGCACCACTTCTGACTCAAACCAAGGATTTTTGGCCATCCAGATTTGAT
The DNA here is from genome assembly GCF_013276595.1 of Streptococcus sp. 10824. Lineage (NCBI taxonomy): Bacteria > Bacillati > Bacillota > Bacilli > Lactobacillales > Streptococcaceae > Streptococcus > Streptococcus sp. 10824. Next base: position 21,315 of record NZ_VMLH01000074.1, on the reverse strand, counting down.
TTCGTGGTGAGGGGTGAACTAGTGGAAAATAGGTTGGCAGATAGTCTTTATAGTGTTTCACCCTCTCCGTTACCTTCCCACTGATTTTCTCCTGTAAATAGTAGGCTTGGGCATATTGCCCAATCAAGAGGGTTAACTGAATATCAGGCAATTCCTGTAAGAGCTGCGGATGCCATTTTTCTGCAAAACCAGTTCGCGGTGGCAGGTCGCCTGACTTACCATGCCCTGGAAAGTAGAAATCCATAGGCAAAACAGCAAAATAACCTGAATTGTAAAAGGCATCTTCATCCACACCTAGCCAGTCTCTCAGGCGGTCACCACTCTTATCCTTCCAGTAAAGGCCTGCCTCCTGTGTTTTAAGCCCCGGTGCTTGACCGATGATATTGATGCGAGCAGTCTTTGGTGCTGCAAAAAGAGGCTCGATGCCACGCTCTGTATAGCTAGCATTCTGCGGATCCGCCATGATAGCCTGCTTGATTCTTTCAATTTGAGACATCTACTTTCCAGTCCAAGCATACAATCTCAGACTTCTATCGTTTTATTTGATCAATTCGTAAATAGCTTCGGCATAGATTGCTGCTGCTCGGAAAAGATCATCCAAGGCGATAAATTCATTGGCTTGGTGCATGGTATCAATCGAGTCTGGGAACATAGCACCGTAGGCAACACCTCGTTCGAGCAAGCGACCAAAGGTTCCACCACCGATGACTTGCTCATGACCTTGTAGGCCAGTTTGTTTTTCATAGACATTCAACAAGGTTTGCACAAGTGGATCTTCCATTGGCACATAGTGAGGGGTATGACCATGTTCTGATAGACTGACAGAAGCAACTGGCAAGTTTTCTAGGATTGACTTGATTTGTTCTGGACTTGTTCCTTTTGGATAGCGGATGTTAAGGGCAATGGTATTATCAGCACTTGTTTCATCGAAGCGGAAGACGCCAGCATTCATAGAAAGAGCACCCATCTTTTCATCCACATGAGCAATCTTGAGATTTTCACCCTCATGATCGTTCAATAGAATTTTACCTGCGATGTCAAGGTAGTCTTTGGCTGGACCAGCAAAGCCAAACTGGCTGAGGAAGAGGGCAAGGTAAGTTGCGCCATTGACACCTGAAGCAGGCATAGCACCATGGGCTGATTTACCAATGATCGTCACCTTGTATTGGCCAGCTTCTTCTTGGAGTTCTCCTCTAAGTTTGTGTTCTGCAACAAAGGCATCTAGTTTAGCTTGCAAGTCAGCTAAATCACCTGAAACGACTGCTGTTGCTGATTCTGGTACCATGTTTTCACGTAAACCACCTGTAAAGCTGTGAAGACGGGCAGCACCTGTATTTTCTCCTGCAAAGTGGAGGTATTCCGTGATATTTCCTTTTTCACCATTGATGATTGGAAATTCAGCATCTGGTGAGAAACCGAAATCTGGTTTGGCAAGTCCTACGTGCTCAAAGTAGTAGTCCATGTCTGCCCAACCTGATTCTTCGTCTGTTCCAACGATGAAGCGAACTTTCTTAGAAGTTGGAAGGCCCAATTCTTTGATGATTTTCAAACCATAGTAGCAAGCTGTTGTAGGTCCCTTGTCATCTGAAGCACCACGCGCATAAAGGCGACCGTCTTTGATAGTCGGTGTGTAAGGATCTGTGTCCCAACCGCTACCAGCTGGAACCACGTCCATGTGGGCAAAGATTCCGAGAACTTCTTCTCCATCACCAAACTCAAAATGTCCTGCGTAGTTGTCAACATTTTTAGTTGGGTAGCCATCGCGGTCTGCGATTTCAAGGAATTTTTCCAAGGCTTTTACCGGCCCAGGTCCAAATGGATGCTGGGTATCAACCTTGCTGTCATCACGTTCAGAGTTAATTTCCAAAAGGCTAAACAAGTCAGCCAAGAGGTCTTCTTTGCGTTTTTCTACTTCTGCTGTAAAATCAATTGCTATCATTTTTTCTTCTTCCTATCTTTTTTCGATGATTTCATCTACTGGCAAGCGGTAGCTTGGTTGCAATTTTTCGTCTGTATAACCCACTGTGATCAAGAGTTCTGGGCGGAAACGGTCTGCGATTTCCAAAACTTCATTAACTTTTGATTTGTCAAAACCAAGGATAATGTTGGAACCAATCCCTTGGTCTGTAAGAGCTAGAACCAAGTTCATAGCAACCAAACCTGCATTGAGGGCTAGGTAGTCGCTGACTTGTTGTTCATTGTAGCGTGCAAATTCAGCTGGCAAATTTTTCATGAAGTATTGAAGTTGTTCTTCTGAGAAATTGTTAGCACCACCAACTCGGGCAATCTTACGAGCACGTTTGGCAAGGTCTGTATCCGTAAAGAGGGCAATAGTTACAGGCGCTGATGATACCTGTTCAAAGTTGGAACCGTAAGCCAATTTTGCTAGTTCGGCATTTTTCTCACGTACCACCACAAATTTCCAAGGCTGGCTGTTGTGGGCACTTGGTGCCAAGGTTGCAATTTCGATAGCCGTACGCACATCTTTTGGATCAACTGGCTTATCAGTGAAATGCTTAGTCGCATGACGTTTTTTATTTAATTCAAGAAATTTCATAATCGATTTCCTTTTCTAATTCTACTGCTTCCATTCTACCATAATTTGAAAGAGCTTGCAGGGATTTTTCATGATTAAGTTTTTCTATCACAGACATAAAAGATATATATTGGTTTATCAGGAACATTTCTGATAAACTAGCAAGTACTTTACATTTGAATGGAGACAGTATGAAAAAATTTAGCCTATTACTAGCTATCCTACCATTTTTGGTTGCCTGTGGGAATCAATCTACACCCAAAGAGACTAGCGCTCAAAAGACAATCGTCCTTGCTACAGCTGGCGACGTGCCGCCATTTGACTACGAAGACAAGGGAAATCTGACAGGCTTCGATATCGAAGTTCTAAAAGCAGTGGATGAAAAACTCAGCGACTACGAGATTCAATTCCAAAGAACTGCCTGGGAAAGTATCTTCCCTGGACTTGATTCTGGTCACTATCAAGCAGCTGCCAATAACTTGAGTTACACAAAAGAGCGTGCTGAAAAATACCTATACTCGCTTCCGATTTCCAACAATCCCCTCGTCCTTGTTAGCAACAAGAAAAATCCTTTGACTTCTCTTGATCAAATTGCTGGCAAAACAACGCAAGAGGATACCGGAACTTCAAACGCTCAATTCATCAATAACTGGAATCAGAAACACACTGACAATCCTGCTACTATCGATTTTTCTGGTGAAGATATCGGTAAACGAATCCTAGACCTTGCTAACGGTGAATTTGATTTCCTAGTCTTTGACAAGGTATCCGTTCAAAAGATCATCAAGGACCGCGACCTAGATCTCTCAGTTGTTGATTTACCTTCTGTCGATAGCCCCAACAATTATATTGTTTTCTCAAGCGACCAAAAAGAGTTTAAAGAACAATTTGATAAAGCACTCAAAGAACTCTACCAAGACGGAACACTCGAAAAACTCAGCAATACCTATCTAGGTGGTTCTTATCTCCCAGATCAATCTCAGTTACAATAAGATATATTAAAAGCGATTGGACCAGCCAATCGCTTTTTAGTTTGCATTAGTTATTTTAGGAAACTTTTACAAAAAATCAAAAAAATCCTTCACATCCTCTACATACCCATGCTTTTCTATTAAGCTGGCTAAGAGTTCCAGATTGTGCCCCTGATAGTTATCTTCACGACGTAGCTCTTCATACATTTCGATAAAGGGAAGCCCCTTGGACTTGGCCAATTCTAACTCCGCTTCGTAGTCATAAGCGACTTTACGAAATAGGATATTTACCAATTCCCCATCTTCAACTTCTATCACGGCATACTGGGCACGGTGATTTTTTAACGCCTCCCAATTAAAATAGGGCATGCCAATCGACCCTGGATTGATGATTTGTTGCCCTTGACTGCCATAACGAAGCAACTGCTTGTGAACATGACCATAGACTGCCACGTCAACTTCATCATCTAGGAGTTGGTCAAATTTCTCTGTATCATTCTCAACCAGTAGATCCCCACCATAATTTTTGTCAGGTAAATTATGAGAGATAGAAAAGCGCAGCCCCTCAACTTCTTTCTTTTCCAGCATAGGCAAGCTTCGTAGCCAGACAATCGTTGCAGGATCCATTCGCTCCATCAAGAACTGAGTCATTCGCATGAGCTGGATTTCTTGCGGATTTTCCAAACCGTATTGCCCATCCAAGACCTCCAGGACACAATCATCCCAATTGCCTCGAACACTGGCTATGATAGGAAGGTCCTTTAGCAGGGCGACTAAGTCATTTGCGCCTGGACCAGGAAGAAAAATATCTCCCAGAAGCCAGTATTCACTGACTCCTTGATTTTTAGCATCTGCAATCACTGCTTCTAGGGCCGTCGCATTGCCATGAATATCTGATAAAATTGCGATTTTATGGTTCATGATGTTTTTCCTTCCGTTTGGTAATCTACTCTTTCTTCTGCCACTTGAGGCAAGGCTTCTGCCTCCTGCGGGTTCAACTTCCTCTGCACTGCTTCTGCGACTGCTCTTGGTACCCCAACTTCGACAATCTCATCCACACTGGCTTCCTTGATTTTAGTTAGAGACTTGAAATGTTTCATGAGATTTTGCTTACGTTTAGGCCCCAGACCTTCAATTCCATCCAATTGGGATGAAAAGGAATTTTTGGAGCGCAGTTGACGGTGGAAAGTGATGGCAAAGCGGTGGACCTCGTCCTGAATGCGTTGGAGGAGGAAAAATTCCTGAGAATTGCGAGACAACTCCACCACCTCAAGTGGATCTCCAAAAAGCAATTCATGGGTTTGGTGCTTGTCATTCTTTTGCAAACCAGCAATTGGGATATCCAAACCTAGCTCTTCTTGGATAACTTGCTTGGCAATATTGACTTGACCTTGTCCCCCATCAATCACAATCAAATCTGGCGGAGTCAAGCCGTCACGTTGAACCCGACCATAGCGCCTGCGAATGACTTCTCTCATGCTGGCATAATCGTCCGGCCCGACTACGGTTTTTATCTTGTACTTACGGTAATCCTTCTTACTCGGTTTACCATTGACAAAGACTACCATGGCTGAAACAGGACTGGTTCCCATGATATTGGAGTTATCGAAGGACTCGATACGAACTGGGGTCGGTATTTGGAGCAAACGACCTAGATTTTCAATAGCTCCTTGTGTCTTTTCGACAGATTTCTCTAGCAGGTTGAATTTCTGCTCTAGACTGACTCGAGCATTCTTTATAGCCAGATTGATCAGTTGCTTTTTCTCTCCACGCTGGGGTTTGAGAATCTTGGTATCCACCAAAGCCTTGACAGCTTCTTCGTCAATATCCTGCGGAATCAGCACCTCATTGGGAACCAGGTGGGATTTTTCTTGATAGAATTGTCCCACATAGGTTAGAAAGTCCTCATCCGGATCATTGTAGTAGGGGAAAAGATTAACGTCTCGCTCAATGAGCTTGCCCTGACGGACAAAGAAAACCTGCACACACATCCAGCCCTTATCCACATAGTAGCCAAAGACATCGCGATTTTGGAGATCCTTAGCCATGACCCGTTGCTTGGTTCGAAGCGTTCCAATAGCCTGAATCAGGTCACGGTATTCCGCCGCACGTTCAAACTCCATAGTCTGAGCCGCCGCTGCCATTTTGCCCTTGAGGTTATCAATGATTTTATCATCTTGCCCTTTCAGAAAATCAGAAACCTCCTGAGCCATAGACTTGAAATAGTCCTCATCCTTCTTACAGATGGTGTGGCTCATGCATTGGCCGATATGGTAGTAAAAACAGACCTTAGACGGTGGATTGGTACACTTACGAAAAGGGAAAATCCGATCCAGTAGTCGCTTGATTTCATTGGCTGCTCCTACATCTGGATAGGGACCAAAGTAGAGACCTCCGTCCTTCTTGACCTGACGAGTGATAATCAAGCGTGGATAGCGCTCATTAGTGATTTTGATGAAGGGATAGGACTTGTCATCCTTGAGCATGATATTGTATTTAGGCTTATTTTCCTTGATCAGGTTGATTTCTAGGAGAAGTGCCTCAATATTAGACTCCGTAACGATAAATTCAAAATCTACAATTTCAGACACCAAAGCCTCTGTTTTGGTATCATGACTTCCACGGAAATAGGACCGCACGCGGTTACGCAGATTTTTAGCCTTTCCTACATAGATAATGGTGCCGTTTTTATCCTTGTGAATGTAACAACCAGGGCTGGTCGGCAAGAGCTCTAGTTTTGATTTAATCAAGTTGTTCATAATTCCATTATAGCAAAAAAGTAGGGAAAAATAGTCCCCTACTCATTGGTCTCATATAATTTTCGAAGTCTTTCAACATCCTCTTCCTGGATACCATAAAAAGAACCTGCTGGTTGCATGACAGACTTCTCATCTGTATGGTCCAAGCCAATCGCATGACCTAACTCATGTTCTGCCGTATGGACAAGGCGTTCATAGGAATAGCCATAGTATGGATTGGACAAATAATAATGATTCAAGCGCACCGTTACGGACAAGAATTGCCCTGTTAAGAGATTAGTTTGACTTTCCGCCTCTCCTGCCACAGGAGTGCCTCCGTCGTTCATCTCCGTAGCCGTAATATCCGCCTTACTAGACTCAGTCACGAGTTCAAAGTTAAAAGCACCAGTTTGATTCCAGTTCTGGATTGCTTCTACATAAGCCTCTTGAAAGCGTGAATCCATCTGCGGATCCAGGTAAATACGAGCAGAGGCCTGTGGCCACCTTCCTTCAGAATGCTGGTAACTATCTGTCTGGCTTAACTTAGGCAGTTGCCCTGTTTTCTCCCATTGGTCAATACTCTGTTGACCAATTTTTACTGACCGTCCTGCTTGCTTTAGCGCTCCTTGAAAATCCCCGTTCAGATACCAGAGAAGTCCGAAAGCAAGCACACATAAGAGCACAACTATCCAAACCAGACGCCAAAACAAACGCCACACAAAAGAAAAGAAAGCCCCTATCAAACGAAAAAGCCAGCGCATGTCTCTCCACCTTTCTAGCAAATAAAGAGTATTTTACTAAAACAAGCTGAAAGAAAGCTAAATACTGGCTTTTTCATCTTAACGTCCTACTATTTTTTTGAGCAACTGGATAGCTTTGCATTTTAAAGGTGATGGATGGTAACGGAAAGTACCTGCTTTGCGTACAATATAGCCATTAAAATTCTGTTTAAAACGCAAAACACCATCACTTCCATCAAAAATCCCTTGAATGCCTAGGAAGTTGTATTTAGGTATTCCACGTTTTATGCTTTCCAACATAACATATTTTTGAAGCAGTGCAGGGGAATAGAATTTATTAAACTCAGTGTAGGAACCACTAAAGAGGTAAGTCGTTTCCTGAGGCATATAAACAAATAAACTCCCGGCTAAAACAATATCTTCTTCTCCATATTTTTCAATCAAGTCTCGCGCTTCTGCTTTTCGAACTTCAAATGTTTCAAATTGACTAGAATATTCTCTCAGTTGATTTTGTTTTTTCTCAGAATGAGGATTTTTACTCAAATCAAGTCGCAACTTGTTCAAGTTTTCTTCTAGTTTACTTTGTTCACCTTGCAATTTGCTCATATAGTCCGAAAAATTTAAGCTTGCTATGAGAAACTCCGCTTGTTCTCCAAAAGTATCATAAAAATGCTCATAATATTCTAAACTTTTATCACTATATTCTCTACGTTCAGAGGTTTCTTTTGTTATATTCTTAAAAATCGATAGTTCTTCACGTTTTAACTTTTTCAACCGAATGCCAAAGGTTTCAGTCTTTTTCACCAAGGGTTTACCCTTTTTGCTAAAACTTTTAAGCAAACTCTTTTCAGTTAATTCAGTTAAATCTTTATAGTATAACCAATCTGGTTCTCCACCTGGGTAACCTCTTGTCAATCCATCAAATTGATAACCTAAATCAGTTAAACCTTGAATGACACTTTTTTTCTCAGCATCTATTGGATTACCTTGGCTATCAAAAGTTTGATAAGTTTCATAAGGTTTTACAAGCAGCTCTAATACACCATTTTGCTTGGCATATTCTTTTAACTCCGCATAAAAAACTGGAAGAGCATCTTGTTGGGTATAAATCGGCCCCGAATTGATCTCCATATGCAGACCACCCAGCATGGGCAAGCTATAAACCAGAGCTGCAACTTGAATCTCTCCTCCTTGTTTCAAAGCAAGATAAACAATTCGAGCCCCTCTTTTTTCTAACAAGTCCCCCATCTGAACAGATTGCATAAAGGAACGAGAAGAAACCTGATCAGAATAAGTACGAAACTCTTCTTTCGTGAGTGTAGTTAGTGCCATATACTTACTTTCTATGTTTTTTTCTTAATGTTTTACGGAAATCAAGAGCAAGTCTTAACAGAGGATAGAGAGGATGGGTAGGAATTGTAAATTCACCCAAGTATTCTTCGATCGTTGGATTAAAATTAGCTTTAAAACGATAGAGTCCACCATCTAAAGCATTCTCGACGCCTCCTAAATTTTGCCATAAAATGCCACGTTCAAAGGAATATCGAGCTGTCTCATACCAAGTCAAAATAGGAGCTTTATAACGTCTAAAATCTTCATCCATTCCTGCGTATAGATTGACAGAAGTTTGTCCGAATTCTAAAGTCAAGGTAGCCGCTAAGGGAACTCTTGCTTGACCTGCATCCATATATTCCTGCAGGAAAGTCAATTCCTCTAACAAACGTTCTTTTTCCTTCTTCTGCGCTTCTACTTTTGAAGTTCGAGTCGAATCAGTAAAGGTCTCTTCCAAGGCTCTGTTTTTCGCTAACTGTTCTTCTAATTCTTGCGAACGTTTAGAGACATCCAAGGTTGCCAAGGTGATGTAGGCCTTGTCCTTAAAATTATCTAACAACTTTTTATAATAGGCTTCATTCCTCAAATGAATCTCTTTCCGCTTCTCGGTTTTTTTCATCAAAAAGGAAAAAGAGTCCAATAATTCAGTTCCACCAAATTGAATCTCTACCCCCTTATTCCGTGCTGTTCGAATAGCCTGTTTTGTTGACTTGGAAAGTTTATCTTCTTCAAAATTTTCCTTGTATATTTTCGCCTGAATACGAGGTTGAATGGTGTTTCCCATTTCCTCTGTTTTTCCTGACCACCTTACTCCCATTTGTTGCAAACTATCAATAATAGCCAGATTTTCAGGAAATTCTGTTTTTTCCTGATTAATTAAACTTTGAGACAGGCAAATACTTGGGTCAAAAGTCACAAAAATAGCTCTCTTGCTACGAGCATAAGACTTAATGGACTGAATGACAAAACTCAAGAGTTCTGTATCTCCATAATCCAATATAGGTCCTCTTGGGACGTAAAACATTTTATAGCCTAACGGAAGAGTTCTAATCAAAATACTAGCTGTCGCCAGTAATTTTTCTTCCCTGTAAACACCAAACTTCTCATGTTGCCAATCAGACTTCACTTCTTCCCAAGCACTACTTTGTAATACATTGGCTAATTCATGTTCTTTGACAAACTGATCATATTCTAATGTGGGAATGCCAATTTGATAACGGTACATTTCCTACTCTCTTTCCTCCAATATCTTATTCCTATTCTACTACTTTCGTTTGAAAAGTCTAGTGAAAACAGACTTCCATCATTGTTTTGAAGCCAAGAATAACTATAGATAGTGGTTCATTTATAAAAAACTAACTCAATCTCTCTTCTAATTTGAAATCGATTGGCAGGGTTGCTAGAAACCGTTCCAATTGTTTTTCCCAATAATACCACTCGTGAGTTCCAGCGCTATGGCTATAGGTCACATCAAAACCTAATTTTTTGAAATTTTTCACTGCTAGATTATTGGCTTCATACAAGAAATCCTGTTCGCCACACCACGCCCAAAGTTTGGTATTTTTATCCGATTTTTTAGCCAGACTTTCAAGAGAATAGGGACTAGTTGTCCAGTCTCTAATCTCTCCAAAAACACCTCTCCAGTAGGCTGGACTTCCCAGATTTTGGCTCTCAGGAGAAAAATCTTGAAAGCTGAGAGCACCTGAAAAACTAGCTGCATGAGAAAAACGATTTGTCGCAAGAGCCAATTTGAAACAGCCGTAGCCTCCCATGGAGAGACCAGCGATAAAGGTCTTTTCACGCTTACTAGTCATATTAGGGAAGAAGCGTTTCAGAACCTGTGGCAATTCCTCTGCTAGAGCTGTGTAATAGTCAAAACCATACTGGGTATCAGTGTACCAACCGTTGCTGGTATTGGGCATGACGACGATGAGATTAGTCCCCCGAAGCAAGCGTTCTACATTGGTCCGTTTGAGCCAACTATTATGATTGCCAGACATCCCGTGCAAGAGGTACAAGACGGGAATATCTTGACACTCTGGTTCTTCCACTCGATTGGCATCAGGGTAGAGGACATTCACCCCCCACTCCATATCCAAAACTTGTGAGTAATACTCGATTTTCATTACTGCCATGATTTTCTCCTTCTATTTTCCGATAAGAAAAAGCCGAAACTAGACTTTATCTTTACTTATTTCAATGATTATTTTGCTTCCATGACTACTGGTAGAATAGCTGGACGACGCTTAGTTTGATCAAAGAGATACTTGGTCAGATTATCCCGAACCTTGCCTTTAAGATCTGCCCAGTCAAAGTCATCTCCTTGAAGATAGTCTTCTACCGTTTGGTTAATCAATTCTGAACTTTCACGGAGAATATCGCGGCTCTTCTTGAGATAAACGAATCCACGCGTGTGAACACGTGCCTTGGCCACAATTTTCTTCTCACGACGATTAACGGTAATTGCTACGATGAAAATACCGTCCTCTGACAAAACCTTACGGTCACGAAGAACCACATTTCCAACATCACCGATGGCATTCCCGTCAATCAAGACATCCCCTGCCGAAACCGCTCCAGCTGGGACAAAGTCCCCATTCTCATAAGCCATGCTGGTCCCCTTTTTAGGAATGAAGATGCGTTCTGGCAACATCCCAACTGCCATAGCAGCCTTAGCATGGGCATCCAACTCACGGTATTCCCCTTGAATCGGGAAGAGATACTTGGGTTGCAAGAGATTGATCATCAACTGCAAATCACGCGCATTTCCGTGCCCTGATACATGTAAACTTTGGGTAATCAATTTGACAACCCCTCCTGCCTGATAAATCATATTTTCCACACGCGCAACGAAGGCTTCTTTAGCAATAGACGGAGCCGTAGCAATATAGACCAGGTCCCCATCCTTGATTTCTACATAACGATGGCGACCAATCGACATCTTACGAAGTCCATTGATAGGTTCACCCATACGACCTGTCTCAAGAATAATCAACTCATGGTCTTCAAAGCGAGACATATCTTTCGGCTTAATCAAGAGAATTTCGTTGGCTAAAGACAACTTCTTGAGACGAATCGCTGTGCGGACGATATTTTCAATATCAAATCCTGTCAAGACGATACGTCGACCTGTTTTATCCGCAGCGTCAAAAATTTGCTGGATACGAGAAAGGTTACTGGAAACAGCTGCAACGATGATACGACCTTCCCAGTCAGCAATGGTTTGGGTAATTTCATCCCTAACTTCACTTTCACTAGCCACCTGAATATTGCTGTCTGCATTGGCCGAATCACTGAGGAGAGCCAGGACGCCGTCACGACCAATCTCTGCCAAACGAGCAAAATCAGTTGCATAAGATTCACTAGCCGTTTGGTCAAATTTGAAGTCACCTGTATAAACGATGCTTCCTTCCGATGTCTTCAAGACAATTCCCAGACTCTCTGGAACGGAGTAAGTCGTAGGGAAGAAGGAAACCACTGTCCCACCAAAATCAATCTCCGTATTCTCATCAATGACATGGAAATCATTAAATTTCTTAACGGCATCATTTCCTTTGACAAAGAGCTTTGCCAACTCAATGGTCAACTCAGACCCAAATACAGGAACTTTAGCCTCTGCCAAGAGATAAGGTAGAGCACCAATGGCATCCGCATGCCCGTGGGTCAAGAAAACCCCAGCAATACGGTCGCTATTTTCAAAAAGGTAATCCATGTTTGGAATCACCACATCGACCCCTAATTGTTCATTTTCAGGATATTTTAACCCTACATTCAAAACAAAAATGGACTCTCCAATTTCAGCAATGTACATATTTTTTCCATTCTCACGCACACCACCAAGTGTTGTTAAACTGATATTACTCATTTTTCCTCCAAAATCTTAGTTTATCTTGATTATAGGGCAACTCTACCCTCTTATTCTAAAAGTTCTAATACTTTCAGCCGAATCTTTTCCTACCATTATACCATTTTTTTGATGATTTTCAAAATGAAGGTCTGTTTCCAAAAAAGAGTTGATTTCCCAACTCTTTCCTAACTTCTACTCTTTTTCCATCAAAAAATCATAAATTTCTTGCACCGTACCCAGCGCCATCATTTCTTGGTCTTTAACGGTTTGTTTGAGATTTTGGTAAATTTGACTTTCTCCTATCTCCCGCTTTGGCGCCTCTTTATTGACTGTCATCACACCATCTTTTATCGTCACAAAGCCTAGTTCTTCAAATATTTGAATCATCTTGACCAGCAAGATTTGTTGAATATTAAGATATGCAGCCAAATCTTTCAGCTTGTAGCGAATATCAAACTCTGGGAACTGGTAAATAGTCTTGTACAATTTGGCAAACTGATCTCTAGTCCCATAACCTGTCAGATAATAGGCCTTGTCAATATCATTTTTGAAATAGACAGCAGAGAAATGCTGTTCCTGAAAAATGGTCTTCAGCTGAGTAATATCCTCTGGAATGTTTTTTACGACAACAGCTTCACTAGCCGCAAGATTTGGCAGTTCTCCAGGAAAATCCAAGACTGGAACACCTTCTGGCAAGACTGCATTTTTTCCACGAATGTTAAAAAGCTGAACACCTTCCACTCGCGCATCCACCATCATCAACTGGAGGGCAGTTTGGCCATTCCATTGGTTGACAGACAATTTAACCGCTAACTCTAGATTCTTGGTTTGAGAAAACTCTGTCGCCCATCTGCCTTGACCAAAGGCTACCACTTCAAAACTCGCCTCACCCTTGGAAATTTTCAGCTTTAGATGGGCATTACCTGCCCCCATAGTACGAGCACTTTCGACCTGAAAATTCTTGATATAAAAAATAGGTTTCTGATTATCCATTCCAAAAGGAGCTAAACGTTCAAAACTTTTGACCGTTTCCAAGCTAAGTGCCTCCAAATCCAACTCTTCATCTAGGTTTAACTTATTCTTGCCACCAGCATCTGCACCTTTTTCACGAACATAATCTTCCAAAACCTGAGATAAATCTGAGAGTTGCTCAACTTCCAGCGTCATACCCGCTGCACCTGCATGACCTCCAAAGGCGATGAAGAGGTCTCGATAGGGATCCAGAGCTTCAAAAATATCGACCGCTTCCACACTACGAGCACTGCCCTTGGCACGACCGTCTTCTATATTAAGAACAATGACTGTCTGTCCCAATTCTTCCAATAAACGACCAGCCACGATTCCTAGAACCCCAGGATTCCAGCCTTCCTTGGCCAAGACCTGAACCTTCTTCTCAGGATCCACCATGGTCTTGGCTTCTTCATAGATAGACTGAACGATTTCCTTGCGCTCTTCGTTTTTCTGGTGAATCATAAGGGCAATCTCATGCGCTTCCTCATCATCAAATCCAGTCAACAAATCAATGGCAGGATTGGGATCATCCAAGCGGCCCAAGGCATTCAAACGAGGAGCAATCTGGAAACCAACCGTTTCTTCTGTTACTTCGTTGGCAGCAATCCCAGCCATGTCCAGCATTTCTTGCAGACCAATGCGCTGGGTATGACCCAACATTTCCAGACCATATTGAACTAAGATACGATTTTCATCCGTCAGACTCACCATATCTGCAATAGTTCCAATAGCGACCAAATCAAGCAATTCCACTTGCACTTCTTCTAACAGGGCACAAGCCAACTTGAAAGCAACTCCACAACCAGCCAAATATTTAAAAGGATAATCCGCATCTGGATGTTCAGGATGGACAATAGCATAAGCATCTGGCAGGGTTTCAGGCATGGAATGATGGTCTGTCACAATGACATCTACTCCCATAGACTGAGCCAATGCAATAGCCTCATGACCAGCAACCCCATTGTCCACCGTCACAATCAAGGAAATCCCTTCTTGCTCGATAAAGTATTTATAAACACTAGCATTAGGGCCATAGCCATCGGTAAAACGATTTGGCAGGTAAACTCGGCACTCAGCACCAAGTTGTTCCAAACTTTCCTTCACAATAGAAGCCGAAGTCATGCCATCCGCATCGTAGTCTCCATAAACGAGAATATTTTCCCCTTCTTCAATAGCCTGACGAATCCGCTCCACTGCCTTGTCCATATCATGGAGCAGATAAGCATCATGTAAGTCCTCCAAGGAAGGTTCTAAAAACTTCTTCAGACTTTCTTGGTCCTGAATCCCTCTCTCAAACAATAACCGAGCCACCTCAGGACCCAGTCCAGCCTTCTTGGCTATCTTTGTAAAATCCGCATCTTCTACCTGCGGGGCAAACTGCCATTCATAAGTAGGTGTTATCAAAAAGACATCCACTCTTTCTAAGAATTCTATTGCTTCATTATAACATGATTTAGACGTTTTCTCTATCCAGATTGCTTTTTTATAAAATTTTAGTGAATTTTTTCAGATATGATTTGACAAGACAAATCTTTTGGTGCAGAATCATGTTATAAAATCTAATGCAAAGGAGACTCCTTATGGCTTTAGTAGAATTTGAACACGTCGAAAAATATTACGGAGACTACCACGCACTCCGCGACATCAATCTCCGTTTTGAAAAAGGACAAGTCGTTGTCCTACTCGGACCATCTGGTTCTGGAAAATCCACTCTTATCCGCACCATCAATGGTTTGGAGGCTGTTGACAAGGGAAGTCTTCTAGTCAATGGCCACCAAGTTGCTGGTGCCAGCCAGAAAGATTTGGTGCCTCTTCGTAAGGAAGTCGGCATGGTTTTCCAGCATTTTAACCTCTATCCGCATAAAACAGTGTTAGAAAACGTAACACTCGCACCCATAAAAGTTCTAGGAATTGATAAAAAAGAAGCTGAAAAAACAGCTCAAAAATATCTGGAATTTGTAAATATGTGGGATAAAAAAGATTCTTATCCAGCCATGCTGTCTGGTGGACAAAAGCAACGGATTGTCATTGCACGTGGACTCGCTATGCATCCTGAGCTTCTTCTCTTTGATGAACCAACATCTGCTCTTGACCCTGAAACCATCGGCGATGTTCTAGCGGTTATGCAAAAATTGGCCCACGATGGTATGAATATGATTGTCGTTACCCATGAAATGGGCTTTGCCCGTGAAGTTGCCGACCGCATCATTCTCCCTCCTTTGACCAACCAAATTGTCAACCTCATCAAGAACACCTCAACAGTCGCTATCATCTCTGGAGTGGACTTGATGTTTGTGACCAAGTCTTGGTCAGCACTTAACGGAAACTACATTCCAGCCTTTCTAGGCGCTGCCCTTCTCTACTTTTCTCTATGCTTCCCTGTTGCCCAGTTTGGTCGCAAGATGGAACAAGCTAATAAAAAAGCCTATTCACTTTAGGAGGTTACTATGGAATCCATTTTAGAAGTTTTGACCCCAGATAACCTAGTCTTTATCTTTAAAGGATTTGGCTTGACCCTCTACATTTCTCTGATTGCCATCATCCTCTCTACCCTTATCGGTACGGTGCTAGCTGTCATGAGAAATGGCAAAAATCCTGTCTTGCGCATTATTTCCAGCATTTATATCGAATTTGTGCGCAACGTTCCCAACCTTCTCTGGATCTTTACTATCTTTTTAATTTTCAAGATGAAATCCACTCCAGCAGGAATCACTGCCTTCACACTCTTTACATCAGCGGCTTTAGCTGAGATTATCCGAGGCGGTCTCAATGCCGTAGCCAAGGGGCAGTACGAAGCAGGAATGTCACAAGGCTTCACTTCAGCCCAAATCCTCTACTACATCATTCTCCCACAAGCCATTCGTAAAATGCTGCCAGCCATCATTTCTCAGTTTGTAACCGTGATTAAGGATACCAGTCTCCTCTACTCTGTTATCGCCCTACAAGAACTCTTTGGAGCCAGCCAAATTCTCATGGGCCGTTATTTCGAACCAGAGCAGGTCTTCAGTCTTTATATACTGATTGCCCTCATCTACTTCAGCTTTAACCTAGCCATTTCTAGCCTGTCTCATATGCTAGCCAAACGTTGGCAACAAGCTGCAGAATAATACTCTTCGAAAATCTCTTCAAACCACGTCAGCTTCACCTTGCCGTATGTATGGTTACTGACTTCGTCAGTTTCATCTACAACCTCAAAACATGGTTTTGAGCTGACTTCGTCAGTTCTATCCACAACCTCAAAACGGTGTTTTGAGCAGCCTGCGGGCTAGCTTCCTAGTTTGCTCTTTGATTTTCATTGAGTATAAACAGCCACTCTCCAGTTCAATTGGAGAGTTTTTTATAAGAACAGAGATTTACACACCTAGATTTGACACCATACATTTTCTATGATAAAATGTAACAAATTCATTTACAACAAATCGAAATCTAAATGAAATGGAATTTTCTATGAAATCAATCAAAGGACTACTCTTTATCATAGCTAGTTTTATCTTGACTCTTTTGACTTGGATGAACACTTCTCCCCAATTCATGATTCCAGGACTAGCTTTAACAAGCCTATCTCTGACTTTTATCCTAGCCACTCGTCTCCCACTACTAGAAAGCTGGTTTCACGGTTTGGAGAAGGTCTACACCGTCCACAAATTCACAGCCTTTCTCTCAATCATCCTACTAATCTTTCATAACTTTAGTATGGGCGGTTTGTGGGGCTCTCGCTTAGCTGCTCAGTTTGGTAATCTTGCCATCTATATCTTTGCCAGCATCATCCTTGTCGCCTATTTAGGCAAATACATCCAATACGAAGCTTGGCGATGGATTCACCGCCTGGTTTACCTAGCCTATATTTTAGGACTCTTTCACATCTACATGATAATGGGCAATCGTCTCCTTACATTTAATCTTCTAAGTTTTCTTGTTGGTAGCTATGCCCTTTTAGGCTTACTAGCTGGTTTTTATATCATTTTTCTATATCAAAAAATTTCCTTCCCCTATCTAGGGAAAATTACCCATCTCAAACGCTTAAATCACGATACTAGAGAAATTCAAATCCATCTTAGCAGACCTTTCAACTATCAATCAGGACAATTTGCCTTTCTAAAGATTTTCCAAGAAGGCTTTGAAAGTGCTCCGCATCCCTTTTCTATCTCAGGAGGTCATGGCCAAACTCTTTACTTTACTGTTAAAAATTCAGGCGACCATACCAATAATATCTATGATAATCTTCAAGCCGGCAGCAAAGTAACCCTAGACAGAGCTTACGGACACATGATCATAGAAGAAGGACGAGAAAATCAGGTTTGGATTGCTGGAGGTATTGGGATCACCCCCTTCATCTCTTACATCCGTGAACATCCTATTTTAGATAAACAGGTTCACTTCTACTATAGCTTCCGTGGAGATGAAAATGCAGTCTACCTAGATTTACTCCGTAACTATGCTCAGAAAAATCCTAATTTTGAACTCCATCTAATCGACAGTACGAAAGACGGCTATCTTAATTTTGAACAAAAAGAAGTGCCCGAACATGCAACCGTCTATATGTGTGGTCCCCTTTCTATGATGAAGACACTTGCCAAACAGATTAAGAAACAAAATCCAAAAGCAGAGCTTATTTACGAAGGATTCAAGTTCAAATAAGTACTCATACTCTCCTGGGATTCCCCAGGAGAGTTTTTTATAGCCAAATGAAATAAGACCAGAGCGATGAAATTTTGGAATTCAAATCAATTGATAAGAATGTTTTATAGTGGAATGAAATAGGATACGAACAAATTGATTAGGAAAATCAAATGAATTTATAGAAATATTTTAGCAGTTATATTGTCCTGTTCTAGTTTCAAAACGCTATAGAAGCAGCATTGTGCTAGTCTAGATTCAGTTTACTATACTAAAACGAGTAGCTTGAAATCAAAAAACCCACCCTCACAGGCAGGTTTTATCTGTATTATTCAGCTAGATTATGCTTTACCTTCTGAACCGAATACGTCGATACGTTCTTCAACCGATGCTTGGACAGCTTTTACACCGTCAGCCAAGAATTTACGTGGGTCGAAGAGTTTTTTCTTATCGTATTCTGCTTCGTTTGCTTCGTAGTCACGAGCAAATTTACGAGTTGCGTTAGCGAATGCGATTTGGCATTCTGTGTTAACGTTAACTTTGGCAACACCAAGTTTGATAGCTGCTTGGATTTGCTCATCAGGAATACCTGAACCACCGTGCAATACGATTGGGAATCCTGGAAGAGCTTCTGTCAATTTTTGCAAGTGGTCAAGGTCAAGACCTTCCCAGTTTGCTGGGTAAGGACCATGGATGTTACCAATACCAGCTGCCAAGAAGTCGATACCAGTTTCAACCATTGCTTTAGCGTCTTCGATTGGAGCCAATTCACCTTTACCGATGATTCCGTCTTCTTCACCACCGATAGTACCAACTTCAGCTTCTACTGAGATACCTTTAGCGTGTGCTTTTTCAACAACTTCTTTAGCCAATTTAAGGTTTTCTTCAACTGGAAGGTGTGAACCGTCAAACATGATTGAAGTGTAACCAACTTCGATACACTCAAGTGCATCTTCGTAGTGGCCGTGGTCAAGGTGGATAGCTACTGGTACAGTGATACCCATTGATTCAACAAGGTTAGCGATCAAGTTGCGAGCAACTTTGTAACCACCCATGTATTTAGCAGCACCCATTGAAGTTTGGATCAAAACTGGAGCTTTTTTAGCTTCTGCTGCGCGCAAGATAGCTTGAGTCCACTCAAGGTTGTTTGTGTTAAATCCACCAACTGCATAACCGTTGTCACGAGCTGCTTGGACAAATTTTTCTGCTGAAACGATTGCCATTTTATCAGGCCTCCTGTATATTTTTATGGGTCACCCCATTTACATTGTTCATTTTATCACTTTTTGACAAAAAAATCTAGTTTTTCCCGTAGTTTCAATTGAATTTCTTCTAGCTTCATCCATGTAAACCCTTTCTATCTCTAGTCTTGGGCGACTTTTGGAAAAGCTATGAAGAAGGTTAAACGATTCTCCTCCATCTCGAAATGATAAGCTAATTTTTCATGTTCCAATAGACTCTTGACCACAAAGAGTCCCATCCCAGACCCTTTGGGCTTGCGACTAGCATTATCAGAAAAAGACTGGGCTAGTTTTTCTTGCTCTTCTGAGCTACAGCTATTCTCGATAAAGAGTTCCCCTTCTCTTTCTCCAATGCCAACCAAGCCACCTGGAACAGAGTGCTTGATGGCATTGCTGATGAGATTAGAAAGAATCAACTTCATAACTGATGGGTTTAGATAAGCCTGCTGATGGGTCAAACTATTGTCAATCTGGAGCTCTCTTTCCTTGGCGAGCAAGGCATAATCCTTAACCAGACTTTGTGTCATCTGGAGGAGGTCAATTTCTTCCCTATCATCTCGCAACTCCTGCACAGAAGAGAGGGAAAGTATCTGCAGAACATGGTGATTGAGTTCATCCACAATCCCCAAGGCAACTCCCAGATACTGGTCTCTATCCTTATAACGACCGATATTCTCTTTCATGTTTTCGATCAGGATTTTCAAACTAGCCAGCGGTGTTTTCAGTTCATGAGAAGCCCCTCGTAGGAATTCGACCTTCATCTTCTCCAGCTGGAGAATGGCTTCATTCTTGTCATGCAAGTCTGCAATGACAGTCAAAAGATGCTGGTAAAGGCTATTGATTTGTTCCTTGAGATCACCAATCTCATCCTTAGAATCCACGCGCAATCGCACTTGGGAATCCAGTTCCATCATTCTACGAGTCACCCGTTTGATTTCCAAGATCGGGGCAACAATGGTCCGAGCATAGATGTAGGCCACCAAAAGGGAAATTAGAAAGGATGCCAGCAAGGTATAGGGAAGAAATTGGAGACTGATTTGCTCTGCTTCCTTTTGCAAATCCATAGAAACCAGAAACTGGAGAGTCATGGTGCTACCATCTTGCGTTGTCACCTCACGCTCCTCAATAAAGAGAGAGGTGGTCTGACGGTCCGTATCCAGAGGAATGCTGTCCTTGACTTCTAACTTGTCCTCTGTCATCTCGCCCTTAACGACCCCCTTGATATCACTAGTCTGGGAATACAAGTCTAAGACTTGCTCGATACTCTGTCTATCCTTTCCTTCTAGTGACCGGGCAATAGCTGTCGCTTTCTGGCCAATGGTTTCCTGACGATGACTCAGATAAGTCGAGGGAAATAGAAAATAAATAGCTAAATGAAGGCAGATAACCAGAACACTAAATATCGAGAAGGTATAGATAAATATCTTTGTAAATAAACCTGTTCGTCTCATTTTCGCTCCAATTTATAACCAACATTGCGCACAGTGAGGATGCAGTCCAAGTCTAGCTTTTTCCGCAATTCCTTGATATAAACATCAATGACACGGTCAAAGGGAACCTCATCTGTCGCTTTCCAGACGGCATCGATTATCTGAGACCGAGTCAAGGCCCGGCCTTCATTTTTCACCAGATAGTCCAGAATTTCCAACTCTTTGGCATTGATAAGCACTTCTTGACCTGCTAGACTGGCACTGTAGCTCTCAAAATCCACCCTGGCATCTTTATAAGAGAAGATTCGTCCTGTATCGTAGTATCTCTTGAAAATTGCATCCACCCTCACTTTTAAGAGGGAGAGGGAGAAGGGCTTTTCCAGATAGCCATCTGCCAGAGAAGCAAAGGCACTCATCTTGTATTCCTCATCCTGAAAGGCGGTCAGCATCAAGACAGGAACCTGACTGGTTTTACGAATCTCAGCTAGGACTTCTAGACCATTGAGCTTGGGCATCTGGATATCTAGTAAAATCAAGGCTACTTCATAGCTGGAAAATTTTTCTAAGGCTTCTTGCCCATCTGCAGCCTCAAGGGTTTCATAGCCACAATCCGTCAAATAATCACTGACCCCCTCACGGATCATCTCTTCATCTTCTACAATTAAAATTTTCATACTTTAACTGCTCTCTATTTTTTATTTTTCTTATACTCAATAAAAATCAAAAAGCAAACTAGGAAGCTAGCCGCAGGTTGCTCAAAGCACTGCTTTGAGGTTGTAGATAAGACTGACGAAGTCAGTTACATATACCTACGGAAAGGCAAAGCTGACGTGGTTTGAAAAGATTTTCGAA
>NZ_VMLH01000073.1:0-27039 GCF_013276595.1 Streptococcus sp. 10824 | reverse complement strand
CCCTCTTTGATGTAATCTAATGCTCGCTGTTTAAAATCTGTACTATATGCCATAGCTTTATTATAACATGCTTGTTTGAAACTAAGCAACTATACTATAATTTGAATCCTTTTGCTCACGATACTACTATAGAAATCAAGCATGAGTAAAACCAGTGGAACTTACCCTGACACGGAATTCCACTGGTTTTTATGATTTTTCTCAGACTAACTTCCAATTCTACTAGCGGTGGAACTTACTTTGGGAATTTAGCTTGTATTCTCTACTCACTTTTTGAAAAAGTTACAAGTCCAATAACTGACAACAAGAGAGAAATTCCAGAAATACTTAGCATAATAGAAATCATGTTATTCTCACCAGTGGCTGGTAACTGTTTTCCTTCTTTGATGACTGTAGCTAAAAGCACTTGTTGATCACTTCCAGCTAGTGTTTTATTCTCATGCTTAGCTTCTATATTGGAATGATGTATTGTAATTGATGTAGCTTTCTCAATTTTATCATTGCTAATTGAAGGCTTAATAGTTGAGACTTGTCTATTTTGACTTACTAATTTAACAGGTTGCACTTGAGAAACTGGCTTGATCGTTACAACTGGTTTAGCTGGAATAACTGGATTAACTGGTGCAACTGCTTTAGTTGGATCAACCGGCTTAACTGGTACAACTGGTTTGGTTGGGATCTCTACTTTATTAGCCTTAAGTTTTACAACCGTTTCTTTTAGAGCTTTGATTACTTCATTAATTTCTTCTTGACTAGCTTCTGCATTTTCCAAAAGTAGCTTAGCTTTGTTGAAAATAAGATGATATGCATCTTTCTCCTCTTTGCTAGCTGTCAAAAATCTTGGATCTTTTTCTTGGAACTTCACTTCATCCTCGATAACATTCTTTAGGCTCATAAAATCTGTTTCTTTCCCATTCAGCTGGTCTTGAGCTTGCAAGAAAGTGGTCAACAGACGGTCAATTTCATCTTGAGTTATCAAATCTTTTGTAATTAATAATGCCAAGAGTTTAAATTCACGATCATATTGACCTTTGCGTTCTTGATCAGAATTTATATATTTACCTTTTTTAACTGTCTCAGCATATGCTTTAATGGCATTCTTCAATGATGTGATATCAGATTCCTTACCATCCAATGTTTGTATAGCAGACTCTAAAGCCTTAACAATTTGGTCAATTTTATCTTGGTTAAGTTTACTTCCCAATGCTAGTTGCGCATCTTTGACACTTTGCTCAAACATCTCTTTTAAATTCTGTTTTGTATTATAATATCTTGGAGTTTTAACTACTTCCATTTGTTTATTTAAAGCTGCAATCAGAGCTAACTTAGAAACAACTGAAAGTGACAAAACATTATTTTTACCAAACAGAACTTTAAATGGTTGAAGATTATCAAGTAATTCATAACCGTTTGACAGATTTACAAGAACTTTATATTCACCAGTAACCACTTTCTTACCATAAGAATGTTTACCATATGTTTCAGCTGGCAAGACTTGACTCTGACCGTCTTCACCTACTAAAGTAATCATTGTAGTTCCAGGAACAGCTTGATTAAAGCCAACCGTTACTGGGGCATATTTCATTTTGTTAGCCAAGAAGGTAATAGTTTGAAAACTATTTTCTTTCGTTAAATCAAATTCCTTAGATAGAGCACTCACAAATTTCAACTCTGTACGATCATAGCTAAAAATTTCTGCAACATAATGTCCAAATTTCAAGAAATTAATATCTTTTGACTTATCAACGGTTACATATTGACCTTCGCTATTTTTAATGCGATAAACATAAGTTGTATCAATCTCATCATTGGTTTTATTGTTTAGTATAGCAATTTTTACACGACCACTATTTTCTTCACCTACAAGATCTTTGAGAGATATAAAATCTACATTTCCCGCAAAGTCTTCCACATAATAGAAGATTTTCGATTTATCAATGTTCTTAGGAAGTGTATAACTACCATCTTCATTTTGTTTGATAATCTGATACTGTTCGATTTCTGAATCTGCCGCCTCTCTATTTTCAGAAGGACGAATATAAAAGACTTTTTCTAGAAGAATTCCGCCATTTCCGACATCCTGAGGTTTACGAGCTATAAATTGTTCTTGATTTTTTTGAGAACGAATATATCCCGAAGTAATCAGAGGTTTTTGTGTATCGATTTGAATTTTAAATATTGTGTATTGTTCTTCAGCTCCAGGGACATCTGGCTTATAACTAATAACATAGTCATAAATTCCATCAGAGACTCGATTTCCATTAGAATCCTGTCCTCCCCAAGCTGTTTTATCTACAATGTAACTTCTTGGATTTCTAGTATCGCCATCAAAATAATTTTTCACAAGGTCTGTTGGACGACTTTGCCAAATAGGCTGACTGTGTGTTGTATCCGAAGAATCATAAACAGTTGCACGAAGATTTACCAAGTTTCTATAGACAAGAGTTTTAAATTGAACAGAATCTTTATTACCATCATCGTTCGGCGAGATAGCAAGGCGAACATTACCCTTTTCATCTAATTGAAGATGGTATTTTCCTTCATCATCTTGTTTCACTCCGAGTACAGTCACTCGATTTCCTTGACGCTCTGCTTTTAAAACATTTACATCATTTTCAGAACTTGTTAAATAAGTTGCATCGTCTGAAGGTGAAATTCCTGGATTATCTTTATCAATTTCAGAGTAAAATCCACTGTTTCCTTCCTTAATCAATTGATAAATTGGTTTTTCAATTGCAGGTAGATTTTGGAATTCTCCCTTAAATCCCATAAATGGTAAACCAATAACAGAACCATCATCTGCAGGATTGACAAATCTAACAAATCCTTCTAGAAAATAACCATTTGGCATTATTTTGCTAAGTTCTTCAGTAAACTTACTTGTATCTACACTAACTGTTACTGTCTTCGTACTATGAGCTTTCACAGTTACTTCGGGCCAAACTGTTTCAGTTAGTTTTCGTGGACGGAGAGTGAATTTTCCTTCTTCAACTTCGTCCGTATTTGTATTTACAATCATCTTCAATGTTCGGTCTTTATCCGAAATATTATGAATTATAACTTCAAAGGTAAATTTATCACCAACATTACCAAGAGTAACACTTGGATAGTTATTTGCACCTGTTACAAATAAATCTGTACTTGTTGCCGCCATCGTGTCAACTACGCCAGCACCTTGGTGACGTGGAGAAGTATAGGCTCCAGTTTGTTTATTAAAATGTGGTTTTGCAGTAGACATAATTAAAGCTTTTACAATCTCTGAAATTTGACTAGCTGATAATTCAGGATGTTTCTTTGCTAAATATTCTTTGACTAATGCTGCGACACCAGCTACATGAGGGGCCGCCATACTTGTTCCACTTATACTTCCATAACTATTGTCGTTAAATGATGAATAGATATTTCCACCAGGTGCAGTAACATCTGGTTTCAATTGTCCATCTGTTGTAACTCCCCAACTTGAAAAATCTGACAATTGGTCTGCAACATCTGATTTACGATTATCCATCTTGTGATTAAAGACAATTTTATACTGACCAGACTTAAGAATTTCACCATAATATTTTGAAATAAAGACAGATGGGATTTTCTTAGCATCACCTGTAACAGACATACTAACATTTGCACCTTCAACGTTGTTATAAATTAAAACTCCAGCTGCACCGTGTTGAAGAGCATTTTTAATCTTATCAGAGAAATGGATTTTACCACGTTGAATCAGTGCTAACTTACCTCTTACATCAATATTAGCAAAATCTTCTTCACGACCAATACCCGTTGCTACATATTCGTATTCTTTCCCTTTTTCAAAATCTTTTTCTGTTTCAGGTCTATTAAAATCAAACTTACCATAATCAAGGGTAGCGTCATTTTCTAAACCTTTTACTTCAAAGACTTCAGTAGTTAGAATTTTATTATTAATCGAAGCAACAGAAATTGAATCTTCTACTGTAGAGGGATTTCCGACGAGACCATAATCAGGATTTTCTGCTAATGGTTGTGAAAAACCTCTACCGAAAGTATTGCTATTACCAGCAGCAATAACAACAGATACTCCTTTAGTGCGTGCTCTTTTTACTGCTTCAATAATATCTGAACCCGCATCTACAGTTGAACCCGCACCTGCACCCAAACTCATATTGATCACATCCGCACCTAACGCAACTGCGTCATCAACGGCTTTTACATAGAGGGCAGAGGCTGTAGTTTTATCTCTATCTGAAAAAACTCTCATAAACATAATTTGAGCTTCTGGCGCCACCCCATAAACCTTCTCAGAATTCGGGGCTTTATTAACTGGATTTCCAGCTACAATACCAGTAACGTGCATTCCATGAGACTCTTTTTCAGCCTCTTTTATATTATCAGTTCCATCAAAGTAATCATAAGCATATACTACCTTGTCACTGTACCATTTTCCATAGTCAATACCGGCAGCTTTTTTAGCTTTTTCGATATCATCCTGATTTTTAAATTTCGCCTTTGACGGATCAGAAATACGCAGAACTTCATGATTCAAATCAAGGCCTGAATCTATAACAGCGACTACAGTTCCTTGCCCTTTGTGTCCTGCTTCCCATGTTTTAGGGACAGTAATCATTTCATTACTGGAGATACTATTTGGCTTTTCTTTATGTCCACTTTGAGATAACGACTGTGATTGTGAACTTTCGGAAGAAGAACTTCTTTCTACTGCTGATTCTTCCTTCTTCTCTTCACTTTTTATAGCAGTCTTTTCTTTCTGTGTGATTACATTCTTGTCTGACTTATTATCTCTATATTCTATAGAATCATCTTGTTTTACTGACGCTGTCGCTTCTGTTTTTTCCTTTGAAGAAGAATCTAGAGCATTCTTGTCAGCCGTGACTGACGGTGCGAGCTTATTTGAATCATCTAATTTATTAATTATTACTGCATGTGTAACTTGATTGGATGTTTCAAATTTCCCCTCAGCAGCACTAACCTGTACTAAAGCAAATCTGCATGCAAAGACCGATAGCAGAAAAATCGTTGCTATTTGGTACTTTTTATGACAAAAATCTTTGCAGTCTCCCATAAAATCACTCCTTTTTATTTAAATTAAAAGTATTATATCCTAAATTATCTGAAAATTCTATCAAAAACTTATTTTGTAACAAAATTGTAATATTAATCACTCTTCTCATGTAATTTAAACATAAAGAAATTTAATCTCGATTAATACAAGACTAAATTTCTTTATTAAATAATTACTTTCCATTCAATTACTCATTAAGCAAAAACCTTACTAATCACGGTCATAGAATAGTTCATGTGCTTTTATAGTAGATTGAAACTAGAATAGTACACCTCTACTTCTAAAACATTGTTAGAAATCGATTTGACTGTCCTGATCGATTTGTCCTATTCTTATTTCATTTTACTATAATCGTGAATTAAGCATTTCAGGAACTGTGACAAACGTAACCGTACAATAACGAAGTCTATTGAAAAATCTCCAGATTAGTGAACTTAGCGATAGTTCCTAATCTGGAGATTTCTTATTTTCACCTTTCTTGTACAACTTTAGTCCATGGTAAATAAGCCTCTAAAACCTCTTTGTTTACGAGAGTTTCCTCGTTTGGAAGACATTCTAGAAGATAGGATAGATATTTCTCGCTATGTAATTGATGACGTTTAGCTGTTTCCAACAAGCTCATAATAATAGCTCTTGCTTTAGCTCCTTCAAAACTTTGAGAAAACAACCACCCTCGCTTTTTAAAATTTAGCTTAGGCTAAAAGAGTCCACTGGACTCTTTTACTCCGTCCCATTTTAGCGTGACTACCACGCTTTGTTCTATCTTTCTTCATATTTAAATAATATCAAAACCAAGCATTAATTTCAATGATAAATAAGTAAACTCATGGCTTTTGAGTAAAGAAAAAAGCTTAGAATGAACTAAGCTTTTTAAAAACGAATCGTTTCACGTGTTTTCTCATATGAAGTAACAAAGCGATTGGTTACACCAGGCTCTGCCACTTCCAATGCTTGAGAAATCTTGTCAAATGAAGCGTGATAATCAAATTCTTTTTCAAAAATATCTAAAGCTTCGTTAAATGCTTCTTGAATGCGTTCATCAAATGAGCGATAGCGGTTAGAATATTGCAAGAGTTGCTCTGTTAAGGTTGCATATTGTACAATATTATAAGTTTCCATTTCTAAAGCTTCCATATCATTCGTTGCAATTTCAAGAACTCGGGTAACAGATTCAATGTTAATCATTTTCTGTTCTAACTCAACCATTAAATCCTCGGTATTATTGCTTGCCGTAAAGAATAATTTCAAGAAAGTTTGTGGAATACCTGGCAGATTGCGTTTTTCCATGTATCGCTTGATAGTATGGAGACGATTGACATAAACATTGGACTTTTGACGTGCATTGATATCATCTTTCTCAATTTGTGTCAGGCGCTCACTAACTGAAATTTGCTCATCTTCAATATCTTTTAGTTGAGTTTGTAAATCCTCAAGATTTTCTTCAAGAACTGAATAAGCTTGGGTTGGTTCTTCTTGATTTGAAGTTACCTCAACAATAGCTGCCTCAAAACTCTCTAATTCTGTCTGAATACGACGAACATGGCTTGCAGCTGTCTCAGGAAGTAAATAGGTCTTGCTCAAACGTGCAATATCTTCTCCCAATAAAGTATTATTCTCTTTCATATGTTGAAGGTAAGTTGGAAGAGTTGCAAGTAGATTTTCCACTACTTTCTGAGCAGCAATTTCTCGAGTAAAAATATCATACAAGGCATTGATTTCCTCTTGTGCCTGTCCATTCTCATACTCGGCATTGTCCAACTCCAACTGGCGAATATTCTCTTGGTTTTTCTTGAATGCTTCATAAAGCAAGTGGAAACGCGCTTCAATATCCGTTTCAACAAAATGATAATTAGCATCTAAGAGCTTACGATAACCATCTTCTAAATCTTCTAGTTGATCTGGTAGCTCTTTAGATAATGTTGTTACAATTGCTGGTATACGATCAACGATATGTGTCAAAGCCAAGATATGATTTTCAGCATTATCCAAAATCACTGCGGCTTCCACAGGGTCACCCGATGAATTCAAGGTTACAAATTGTGAAAATTCAGATTGGATATTTTCTAATTGTTTTTCAATTTCATCCAAGGCTTGACCATACTGTTCTGAATTTTCAGCAACTCTATGCTGAAGTTCCTCAAATAAATCCAAAGCATGAAGAACACGACCACTATTTTTAGATTCTTGCTTCTCTAAGTCTGCCAAAGCATTGCGAATTTCAGCAATATCTTCTTCAATCAAAGTAATTTGACTCTCAATTTGGTCAATTTGATGACTGGCCTTGAGAAAACGAAATGAATGGTTATAGCCTTCTGCTTCAAAGAGATTATTTTCAATATCGGCAAAAGAGTTGAGAGATAAATCGACCCATTTTTGATTCCATTCACGGAAAGCCACTTGACTTTGTCCAATCAAGTGCATATTTTTTACAGCTTCTACTTCATCATTTACTGGAAGATTGTATAGTTCTTCTTTTCTTTCTTCTAGCGCCTCTAATCTCCCCTCGTTTCGCTTACGTAGAAAGATTGCCACTACATAAGCCAGAACTAAAATGACTGCAATTGCAACCATTAAATAAATTAGTTGTCCATTAGACATATCAAACTCCTTTTTTACTTGAAACAATCGTAACGATTATATCATATTTTTTAGACCAAGGGAACTACTTCTCCCTATTTTTTAGACATCAAGTGTACTATAGACAGCATTTTCTTCGATAAACTCACGACGAGGCTCTACTCGATCCCCCATCAACATATCAAAGATTTTATCTGCTTCTGCAGCATCATCTACAGAAACTCTAGCCATCAAGCGATGTTCGGGATCCATGGTTGTTTCCCACAGCTGATGATCGTCCATTTCACCTAGCCCCTTATAACGCTGAATAGTCGGTTTGGTACGACTTTCACTATAACGGGCTAAAGCTTCTTGGAGTTTGATTTCTTGATCTGCACCCGGCTGGATATATTCTTTAATCTCGCTTCCAACCTTGACACCATAGATTGGTGGCTGGGCAATATAAACATAACCAGCTTCTAGGATTGGTTTCATATAACGATAAATCAAGGTTAAAAGAAGGGTACGAATGTGGGCTCCATCGACATCGGCATCGGTCATCAAAACGAGTTTTTGGTAACGGGCTTTCGAAACATCAAATTCTGCGCCAAATCCTGTTCCCATGGCTGTGAAAAGACTACGAATTTCTTCGTTAGCTAGAATCTTATCCATACTTGCTTTTTCAACGTTCAAAATCTTACCGCGAATTGGAAGGATAGCCTGAAACTCACGGTTACGACCAGATTTGGCTGATCCACCAGCTGAGTCTCCTTCGACGATGAAGAGTTCTGTTTCAGCAGGGTTATTAGAAGAACAGTCTGCTAGTTTCCCTGGAAGGTTGGAAATTTCCAAACCAGATTTTTTACGTGTGACTTCACGCGCACGCTTGGCAGCCACACGAGCCTTGGCAGCCAAAATTCCTTTTTCTACGATACGTTTGGCAATCTGTGGATTTTCCATGAGGAAATCGGAGAAGGCTTCACTGAAGAGGCGATTGGTAATCTTGACCACTTCGCTATTTCCCAATTTGGTCTTGGTTTGTCCTTCAAACTGTGGATTTGGGTGTTTAACTGAGATAACTGCAGTTAAGCCTTCGCGAACATCTTCCCCTGTTAAATTATCTTCATTGTCTTTCAGTAACTTATTCTTACGAGCATAATCATTGATAACACGAGTCAGTGCCGTACGGAAACCTTGTTCATGCGTTCCACCTTCATGGGTATGAATATTATTGGCGAAACTCATGACATTTTCATGGTAACCTGTTGTGTACTGCATGGCTACCTCAACTGTGATATCATCCATCTCACCGTCTGTATAGATTGGTGTATCAAAGATTACATCCTTGTTCTCGTTTATATATTCAACGTAACTAGCAATCCCACCTTCATAATGATAATGCTTGGTTTGTTCCAAACCTTCACGCTTATCTGTAATTGAAATTTGAAGACCGCGATTTAGAAAGGCCAACTCTTGAATCCGTTTATTTAATTTATCAAAATCAAAGATTGTTGTTTCAGTGAAGATTTTTGGGTCCGGTGTGAAGTGAACAGTTGTTCCTGTTTTATCCGTATCTCCAACTATTTCAAGATCTGCGACAACATGACCACGACGGTATTCTTGGTAATGAATCTTACCATTTTTGTGAACATGAACGTCTAATTGAGTTGAAAGGGCATTAACAACTGACGACCCCACGCCGTGAAGACCACCTGAAACCTTGTATCCGCCACCGCCAAATTTTCCTCCAGCGTGAAGGACAGTAAAGACAGTCTCAACGGCAGGTCGACCTGTTTTTTCCTGAATATCGACTGGAATACCACGCCCATTATCCACAACAGTAATCGAATCATCTGGCTCAATAAAAACTTGAATATGGCTGGCAAATCCTGCCAAGGCCTCGTCAATTGAGTTATCAACAATTTCCCAGACTAGATGGTGAAGACCTTCTTTTGAGGTTGATCCAATGTACATCCCTGGACGCATACGAACAGCCTCTAAGCCCTCTAAAACTTGAATTTGACTGGCATCATAATCCTGTGCCTGCAGATTTTTGATTTCTTCTGTCATCTTATTCCTTTTTCTTACATGTCTAATACTTGTCTTAAATTCACGATACTGGTAAACAAGTGGGTATCAAGTCCTGCAGCTTGACCTGCTTCGATATCAATCGGTCGATCACCAATGACAAGACCTGAGCTAATCTGATACTTTTTTCTTAAATAAAGCACGGACTCGGGATTTGGCTTTCTCTTAAAGCCTGAGCTAGAAGTCACCACTTCTGTAAAATAAGCTGCTATAGAGGTTTTTTCTAAAATTTCCAAAACCTGATTATTTCGATGAGAGACCAAAAAATGACGGCCACCTTGATTTGAAATGTCTTCCAATAGGTCAAAAACTCCTTCAAATAAAATCGGGTGTTCAAGCTCTCTGGCTTCATTTTCCTTGTACTTTTCTAAAAAATTCTCTAAATTGGGAGCGAATGTCTCAATCGCCAAATCAGTAGAAACCTTTAAAGCTTGATAGACACTGTCATGGTCTTGTATAATGCCATACAGTGCCAATGTTTCAACAAATGCAGCTGTTGAAATTTCATAATTATCCAGTAAAGTTCCACCTAAATCCCAGATATAATCGTGATATTTCATACCCTTCATTATAGCATTTTTTTATGAAAAAAGCGATGATTTCCCTGATTTTTCCACATAAAAAACGAGAGAATAACTCCCGTTTTACTGATTTTTACCAAAGACATCTCGATAGAGCATTCCTGTTCGTAAAGTCTCTGCGTCTCCTCCTAGTTGCTCTACCAACTCGTAGGCAAAGGCAAGGGCTGTCGAGGGACCCCGACTGGTTGTCAACTGACCATCTACCACTACTGTTTCCTTGACGTAGTGACCATCAAGGATTTGCTCTTGAACACCATCATAACAAGTGTACTGCTTGTTTTTCAATACCCCTGCTTGATTGAGGACAATTGGTGCCGCACAAATGGCTGCTAGTTTCTTCCCTTCTTGCTCGAATCTTTGCAACTCTTGAATCAAGGCCTGATTATCGCGCAAATGTGCAGAACCAGGCATACCGCCAGGAAGAACAATCATGTCATAGTCTGATAAATCACCATCAAAAACACGATCTGCACTTACTTGGATTGCATGCGAACCTGTTACTTGCTCCTCAAATCCTACCATATCACAAGTGATATTTGCTCGACGCAAGACATCTACAACTGTCAAAGCTTCAATTTCTTCAAAGCCCTGAGCTAACATTACTGCTACTTTAACCATGATTTTCTCCTTATTTGATTCGTTTTAATACAACCTTTTTCCGTTTGAGTGGGACTTTTCCGCTCTTTTCTTCAGCTAGATTAGTCTGGTAACTCATCGATAAAAGCAAGCCAATACCAATCAAATTACTGATAATAGCCGATCCTCCTTGCGAAATAAAAGGCAAGGGAATCCCAGTCAAAGGAAGCAAGCCCGTCACAGCGCCGATATTCTCAAAGATATGGAAGAGTAACATCATAATCAAACCTGTGGAAATATAGGTGTAGAACTGGTTATTTGATTTGAGAGTAATCTTCAACATACGATAAATCAACATGAGATAAAGGGCGATAACAAGGACAGAGCCAATAAAGCCAAAATCTTCTGCAATGACCGTGAAAATCATATCCGACTCTCGAACTGGGATAAGCAGATTAGAAGCATTAAACCCTTGTCCAAATAAGCCACCGCTTCCAATGGCAATCTGCCCTTGAGCCTGCTGGTAAGTCGTTGTTTGGGCAAACTCAAAGGGATTGAGCCAAGCCAAAATCCGATTGATTTGGTAGGTCGGCATTCCAATCTGGTGAAGAAAAGCTCGTCCGTCCTTGCTAATAAAGATGGCTAAGAAACCAACAACTCCTGTTACAGCAGTCACAAATACTGGAATAATAATTTTCCAAGAAACCCCTGATAATAAAACGATTCCTGAGAAAATGGCTACAAAAACCAAAGCCGTCCCCAAGTCACTTTGAAGTGCCAAAAGAACTAGGACTGGAATAGTAAAGAGAATCATCCAAAAAATTAACAAAAAGTCCAGCGGAACCGTGCGTCTCCATTCCTTATGTTTTTTGGTAAACTGGACAATCACACGGGCCAACATGAGGATATAGGATATCTTCATAAATTCTGACGGTTGGAACAAGGTAACACCATTTACCGATACCCAGTTTTTGGCACCCGTTGATGCAACTAAGCTTGGATTATAAAAGACAATCGGCAAGACCATGAGTCCCAAGCCTAAAATATATAGAAAGGGGGTCACCTTCCAAAGAAACTCTGTATTGAAGAGCATGACGATAAAACCAATCACAAGCCCCAAGGCGATCCAGGCGACCTGCTGCCCTAAAATGGGCAGAATATTGTTTGGATAATCATGACTAACAGCTATATAGATAGCCACCACGCCAATAACCAGTAGAAAAAATACTGGCAATAGCAAACTATAATCGACTCTAGAGTCGAGAGAACGTTTCATATACACTAACCTTATACTTTCATACAATACTATTTATCAAAGTTCATTTAAAAATCTATCAATAGCCTCATTAACTTCAGATTGAGCAATCGTTGTAACACTCGCTTCTTTTGCTAGAGAAGTCACTATTTGCTTGCCGTATCGTTTTCCGACAATTCTCCTATCCAAAATAAGAGTTAAGGAACGTTGGTGTTCACGTCTCATACTTCTTCCCAAAGCCTGTTTTAAACGAATAATGGCCATTGGCAATTGATAATCATAAAAGGCATTTTTCCCTTCTTGAATTAGTTCCTTATTGATCTTTTTCGTCAAGGGCTCTTGAGGATTTTGGAAAGGAAGTCTTGGTACAACTTGAATCACAAAAGGATGACTTGAAAAATCAACTCCCTCCCAGAAACTTGCTGCACCAAGCAGGATTTGTTGTTCACCTTTTTCAAAGCGTTTCTTAAGCTGATGAACATCACCATTTTTATACTGGGCCAAGTGACTTACAGGGAGTAAATCCGATACTGCTAGAAGCATGTCTTTAGCAGTAAAGAGAACCAAAATCGGTTGTTGGAAATCTTTAACTTCCATCAGCAATTCAGCTACCTCTTTGGCATAGACTTCTAAGGAAGTTTCTGTTACTAGAGGAAAATCTTTGACCAAGACCACTTCTTGATCCTGTTTTTTACCAGCTTCAATCTTAACAAATTTGGCTTCAGGATAGCCTAGAAGGTCTGCCAAAGAAACTCTTTGACTAATCTCAAGAGTAGCCGATACTCCCAAGACTTGGCATGAATCAGGCACTAAAGAAGATAGAAGAATACGGCCTGATTTCGTAGAAGAAATCTGAATTTTCTTTTGACTCGTTTCAGTTGCTTCAAGCCAGTAATCTCGGTCAGCTGTAAAATAGCGAACCAGTTCCCCAAAGCCTTCTACCTCTAATTCTGAAAAATACTGGTGGAGATTGGCAAGAGAATCTAAGATATTTTTCCTAGATTTGCCAGACTGAAATTGTTCGATCAAGTAGAGACACTCAAAGCGAATACTTTCTAGTATTCGTTGCTGGACCTTATTTTGCTCCTCCAGTAAAGCCTTATCAAGCAAATCGATAATAGACTGGATATCGTAGGTCTCTTGAAGCAGATTTTCTAGAGCCAACAAAATCTTTTGAACTTCATCAATAATCAACAAACGGTCACTGACAAATTCAGGATTATCTTCAAGTCTGGTTACAAGATAGGCATGATTGGTCACTAAAAGCTTGCAGGTTTGTGCCCTTTCTTGACTACGTTTCCAAAAATCTTCCGTCACAAATAAGCTCTGGGATGATAAATTCCCATCATGACGAAGGTTTGTCAGAAAATGTTGGTAACGGTAGAGTTGACCAATCTCATCCAAATCCCCCGTTTCTGTCTCTGTCAGCCAGACCAAGAGTTGCATTTTGAAGCGTCTAAATAAGCGATTTTCATCATTTTCCTGCAAGGAACGATAAAAGGTATCCAACTTCAGATAATTGTGTGGTCCCTTTAAACTATGAATATCTATATGGAACACATCCTTAAGACGTTTACCTTCTTCCTCCATGATTTGATTTTGAAGAATCTTTGTCGGAACACTAAGGACAATTTGTCGCTCTGTCACTTGAGATAAGGCGGGTAAGAGATAGCCATAGGTTTTCCCAATCCCAGTTGGAGCTTGAATCAGAGAGACAAGCTCATCTTTCAATAGCAAGCCAACCTCTTTAGCAAAACTTTCTTGTTCCTCCCTCACTTCAAGATTCAACAGAGAAATATTTTTAGAAAAATCCTGAGATAGTTTTCGTGACTCCAGAGGAGCTGCAATTTTCTTGAAATACAGTCCTTGAACTTGGACCAAATCTGAAGAACTCAGAATAGATTGGTTGCGATAAATTTCTTCAATAACCAGGTAGGACTCATATAAGAGTGCATCAGCCATTTCCAGCAAGCGTTCCAAGAGACCTTTAGGAAGTTGGGCCATCTTTTCCCGTAGAAATAAGAGTAATTCCGCAGTAGCTTGGGCATCTGAAAGGGCTGTATGAGCATGTTTTAGAGGAATTCCTAATTCCCTGCACAAAATAGGCAAGCTATATTTTTCCAGTTCAGGGAAAAAGACCTGGGCCAATTCGACCGTGTCAACACGAGGATTTCTTAGTTCATAGCCTTCAAAAAATAAATTTTCCGCCAAAAGATTGGCATCAAACTGAACATTATGGGCCACAAAAATCCCATCCTCCACCAAGTCAAAGATTTTTCTAGCAACCTGTGAAAAATCAGGTGCTTGCGCCAGACGTTGGTCTGTCAATCCTGTCAGTTCTTTGATATGAGCATCTAAGGGTTCATGTGGATTGACATCCGTCGTATAGTGATCAACGATTTTTCCGTCCTCAATCACGACAATTCCCACTTGGATAATTTTAGCCTTACTACCTGTGCTAGTTGCCTCTAAATCCACCACAACATAGCGATTACCAATCGTTTTCATTATAAAAAATTATACCAAAAAAAGGGCCATTTGGCACCTGCAAACATGGGATAATTTTCAAACTCAAGAAGGTTACTTGTATTAAAATTCCCAGTAAACAGAGCATCCTAGCTTACTGATTTGTTGAAAATGGTGAAGAAATACGAAAAATTGAGAGAAGAAATGTTTACATCTTCCTTCTCTCAACGAATCATTTACTCTATTTAACCATATCAGGATCGTAGTCATAAAATCCTGTATCAAGGAAACGGTTTTTAGGATGTAACTTGCGCACTTCTTCATCCAGCAAGAAGGCTTGGTCATGGCTAAAGTTGCCCTCTTGGATCAAGCTACGAGCTTGGATAAAAAGTTTTGCAATCTCAACAAAGTTCTGACCAGGTGTATAGAGACCTTCTAATTTCCAGTGAGTAAAGCCATACTCCACCAATTCTGTTAATTTTGTCATCAAATCAAGGTCGTTATTAGCAAAGATGTGGGTACCATGATTATCTTCAAAAATGGAATAGTGGCTCTCTGGGGCACTTGGCTCAGCCAAAAAGAGGTCACGCTTGCGCGTCTTTTCATCATCGATGTGCGTAAAATTATAGTAATTTTGCAAGAGCGGACGTTTAGAATGGTGAATAACGCTAGCTCCGTAAACCAAAACTTCAGCAGGAATTTCTAAAATCTCTGGCATTTTGAAGAGTTAAGCCGATGGAATTTCACGCGCCAAAACAGCCTCAGATGCGCCAGCCTTTTGTCCCCAGAAATTAATCTGGCGACTGCTAGTTACCATAGTTGAAGCATCGTAGATGGTCTTAAATGAATAACCATCGCGATTGACCACATAAAAGACACCTGCATCCCCAATCGTAATGTAGTCTGTCTTGATTTCTTCCAAAAAGTCTAAGAAAGGTTTGATACGGTCCATCATATCTTGGTGCATGAGGGCATTGACTGCAACAATCAATTCCTTACCAGCATCATGAACCAGCTTAGCGATTTCACGCAATTGGTCATAACTAAAGGTCGTTGGCAGACGAAGGCCAAAATCTTTCTCGCCAACATAGATACGGTCTACGCCAGCTTCGAGTAGTTGTTCAACTTGTTCAATACTTTCAGCAGTTGCTGTAATGATAATCTTTTCCATAAGGAAAATTATACCACATTTCTCCAAAATCAGCCATGCTTTGAAAATGAAAAGGGACTTTATTCTTTTTGTAACCTTTCTGTAATAATTCTCTACCGAAAAAATGATAAAATAGGTATGTACTGTTAAGGAGAGAATCATGCCCGTAAGAAAATTACAATCCTATGAGGTAGACTATCAAGAAGAATTAAACCAGCAACTTCCTCATTATCAAGCTTATACACCTGAAGCACAAGCTGATAGCAATCTCAAAGAAATTTTATTTTTTGTCAATATCGCTGTTTTTTGTATCTGCATTGCCATCTTTAGTTTTATCTTTTTGTCATTAAAATTAACAACTGTGCTCGCCTTACCTGCAGCAATAGTATCCAGCTTACTTGTTTTAAAAGTCCAACGCTCTATTATCAAACGAAAACTTAAAAAATAAACATATCGCCCCATCTGGAGCGATATGTTTATTTTTTCTTTTTAGATGGTGTATGAATGGCAATCTTCACTTCAAAGATCGTTCCCTTGGGTTTATTATCTTTGACAGTAATGGTTCCTTTTAAGGCGTCTACAATTTGCTTGGCCAGAGATAATCCTAAACCAAAACCACCTTTTTGTCGGGTTCTAGCCTGATCAACTCGATAAAAGCGGTCAAAAATTTTCTTCTTATCTTCTGTCGAAATACCGACTCCATTATCAGAAACAAGTAAATACAGATTGCGATCGGTCGCCGAGATAAGAAAATCAATTTCACCATCCTCTTCAGTATACTTGACAGCATTATCAAATAGGATAGTCATCAACTGCTTCAAGAGAAGCTGATCTGTGACAATCGTGCGATGGATCCGATTTTCAAAACGGAAGACACGATCATTTTCCGAAGCAATCATCTCATAGTTTGTGAAAGTCGTATTAAAAAAGCTAGTTGGAACTTCTGCAAGTTCTGGCTTAATCCCATCATCTCTACGAGCTAAGTTCAGCAAGTTTGTCGTCAAAAAACGCATATTTCGGACTTCTTCCAAGCTCGATGCAATGCTTTCACTCACATCCATAATGGTAGCTTCTGGCTTACGAAAAAGGGTCTCTAAGCGATTTTGCAAAACTGCGAGTGGAGTTCGTAACTCATGACTGGCATTTTCCACAAAGGACTGTTGCTTCTGCATGCTCTCAAGCAGGGGCCTAACACTAACCCTAGCTAGATAGAGACTGGCAAGCAAAGACAAAATCCAGAAACTTGCCATCACAATCACAATCAATTTCTCATGCTTTTGACTGGCCTGCTCTAACTGACTGGTATTTATCAAGACAGCAGCATACTTGATATTGGTTGGAACCGAATTGATATTCGTTTCCATCAAAATCATGCGATAGATTTCTTCCTGCCCATAGCTATTAAAAACCTGAATCTGGTAGATATGGCCTAGTTCTTTCTTTTCTAACTTAATCTTATCCAAGCCCAAAAATCGATTTCCAGAAAGGAGCTGAGTGAAATTCTTATCAAAAAGAATAACCTCTGTATTGGAACTAACATTGGGTTTTACATCAGTCTTACTAGTATCTGTAGCAGCATTCTCCAAATCTTTAATCTCTTCTGTCGCCCTATTTAACGCCAACTGAATAATTGCCTGAGGATTGTTGCTCAAGCCATGAAGCTTATCATCCACCGAAGTATAGAGACTCGAATGCATGACCTGCAAAATAATCAAGGTCATGGTGGAGAAAATCAGGGTAAAGACACCAAAGTTGCGGATAAAATAACTAAAGTCATCCGCATACCATGTTTTTTTTAGTTTACTGAACATCTTTTAAAATATACCCAACACTGCGCAAGGTTTGCAAATTCTCTGCAAAAGTGGTTCCTTTTAATTTCTTACGGACTTTTGAAACATAAACTTCGACAATCGAAATCGTTGTGTCACTATCAAATCCCCATAGACGATCAAAAATCTGAGTCTTAGGCAAAATAACATTTTGATTTTGAAGGAAATAAACCAGTAAATCAAACTCTTTCCCCAGCAATTCGACAGTAGTATCTTCAACCTTAACGGTATTTGTTGACAAATTAACTACAATATTTCCATAAGTCAAGGTGTTTTCATTAAACTTGCCTGAACGTTTGAGAAGGGCTTGAATCCGCATTTTGAGTTCTTCTAGGTAAAAAGGTTTGGTCAGATAATCATCCGCTCCCAGTTCAAATCCATGTCCCTTGTCATCCAAGCTTTCCTTGGCGGTCATGATCAGAACTGGAGTCGTAATCCCCTTTTCACGCAATTCTTTCAAGACTTGGAAGCCATTTTTTTCTGGCAACATCAAATCAAGCAAAATCAAGTCATAGACGCCACTCTCAGCTTCGTAGAGACCTTCTTCCCCATCAAATACCTGCATGACATCCGCAAAATCGTCTAAAAAGTCAAATACTGAATTTGACAGGCCTAGGTCATCCTCAACCAATAAGATTTTTATCATGAGAAACTCCTCCTTATTAAAACCATTATACCAAATTTGCCTTAAAAAAAACTCAACTCTCTGCATTTTACATGAGATAGCTGAGTTTTCTTTTTATTTTAGACTTATTTATGCGTTTCCGTATTGAAGAACGACTGCTTCCACTGCAGCTTTTTCACGGTTAATCAAGTCAACACGCGCTGCAATTTCCTTGATTCCCATACCGATGTTACGGCTAAGAGCAAGGTCAGAAAGTTGCGGTTCAAAGAATTCTTTGTATTCCGCCAAGCGTTGCTGAGTCTTAAATACGTGTGCAGGAAGGATAACAAAGCTATCAAAGCTCATATCTCCTCCAAGGGCTGCCTTAATCCAAGCCCAGTTTTCACGCGCCCAAGACCAAGCTGTTTCCTGAGTTGCTTGATGAGCTAGGAATTGGTAATACCAAGCAGACAAGTCTTGTGGTTTCACCACAAATTTGTCCTTCCAAGAAGCAATCAAGGTTTGGATATTGTTCGCATCTGTACTGTAAGCAAGAGCAGCTGCCAACTGACGTTTAAAGACAGCATCTGTTGCGTGAGTATAAGTATCAAGATAAAGTGCTAACAAGTCTTTAGTCTCATGATGTTTCATCTCATTGATCAGAACTTGTGAGCGAATAGCTGCTGGAAGTCCTGCAAGATTCTCCTTGTGAGCCGCGAAGATTTGGCTAGCGGCTTGACTAGCTTCTGCATCATTTGAGCGAATCATCATAGAAACAGCCAACTGACGAACCAACTCATCCTCATCTGATTCGCCGTCTTTAGCTTCAAAACCAAGACGGTCATAGTTGTGACGAGCCAATTTAGCAACTAGTACTTTGAAGGCTGTCTCAGCTTCTGTTCCTTCATCGATAAAGCGCTCAAGGGCCGAAATCACTTGAGAAACAGCTGAAACGACAAGGTAAGACTCTTCCTTGGCAAGTTTATCAAGGACTGGGAACAAGTCAGCATAAGAAATGTGCCCTGCTTCAGCAAGCAAACGACGTTCTTGGACGATTTGCAGTTTGCTTGTGTTATCAAGCTCAACTAGGTCAGCAAGAACTGCATCCAACAAGTCCCCTTGATAGTCTGTAATGTAGTGGGCTGTATTTTCAGTATTGAAATGAAGAGCTCCGTCATTTTCAGCAAGAAGAGCTGCGTAGCCTGGAATTTCTATGCTTTCAGTTTCAAGTGTATCTGGCAAGCCTTTCCAGTTGCTATTGAGTGGCACAACCCAGAGACGGTTCTTGTCTTCGTTCTCACCGATGAAGAATTGTTTTTGTGAAATCTTCAAGACATCATTTTCAACTTTGACAGTAAGAACTGGGTAACCAGGCTGTTCCAACCAAGAATCCATGAAGGCTGCGACATCACGTCCTGACGCTTGACCAAGGGCATCCCAAAGGTCACGACCAATTGTATTGCTGTACTGATGTTTTTCAAAGTAGGCATGCAAACCTTTGGCAAAATCAGCATCTCCTAGCCAACGACGAAGCATGTGCATGAGGCGACTTCCTTTGGCATAGACGATAGCGCCGTCAAAGAGTGTATTGATTTCATCTGGATGTTTAACTTCGACGTGGACAGACTGAACGCCATCAGTCGCGTCACGTTCAAGAGCAAGAGGTACTCCACCTGTTTGGAAATCTTCAAAGATATTCCAGCTTGGTTCAATAGCATCCACACAGACGTATTCCATCATGTTGGCAAAGCTTTCATTGAGCCAAAGGTCATCCCACCATTTCATCGTTACGAGGTTACCAAACCATTGGTGAGCCAATTCATGGGCCACAACAAGGGCAACTTGTTGACGGCTAGCAAATGTAGAGTTCTCATCGACAACCAAGTAAACTTCACGGTAGGTCACAAGACCCCAGTTTTCCATAGCACCAGCTGAGAAGTCAGGAAGGGCGATGTGGAGAGATTGAGGAATTGGGTACTTAACTCCGTAGTAATCTTCGTAAAACTCGATTGAGCGAACGGCAATGTCCAAAGAGAAATCAAGGTTAGAAAGTGGATGTGCTTTGGTAGAGTATACACCAACGAGGGTACCATTCTTGGTTTTAGCGGTTACCCCTTGCAAATCACCCGCAACAAAGGCCAACAAGTAAGAAGACATGCGAGGTGTTGTCTCAAACTTCCAGATACCTGTTTCCTTACGGTTTTCAACATCGATTTCTGGCATGTTAGACAAGGCCAATTCACCTTCTGCTTGGTCAAAACGTAGAGAAAGGTCAAAAGTTGCCTTGGCTTCTGGCTCATCCACACATGGGAAGGCTTCGCGCGCAAAATGGCTCTCGAACTGAGTAGACAAGACTTCCTTCTTCACTCCGTCAACTGTATAGTAAGAAGGATAGATCCCTGTCATGTTATCTGTGATTTTACCAGAAAAGGCAAGAACCACTTCAACTTGACCAGCCTCAGCCAATTCGATATGAAGGGCTTCATTTTCATGGTCAACTGTAAATGGACGAGCTTGACCTGCAACTTCTACAGAAGCGATTTCCAAGTCTTTTTGGTGAAGGGAAATACGGTCACTCTGTGCTTGACCAGTGATGCTCACCTTCCCAGAAAACGTCTTGGTCTCACGACTCAAGTCTAAAAATAAATCATAATGTTCAGGAACAAATTGCTTAATAAAATGTTCAACTGCTTGCATAGTTTTCTCCTATTCTAAGTTTAAGAGCTGCTGCTCTTCTTCAAACAAACTTATTATATCATATTTTGCTTGAGAAAAAAGGATTGGACGGCAATTTCCAAAACTTTCTTCCGTCTAGCAGTCTACAGTGGGTAGACCTTGCGAAATTCTTCTAAAACAACTTTGATGTCAGGTGTAAAATTCTGTCCTGCCTCCCTCATCCACTCTGTGAAAAAGTCCTCATGAACCTGGCGCCAATAGGCAAGTGATTTGTCTCCCTCACCTTCCTTAAAGGCATGTTGCGCAGAAACTTGATTGAAGAGTTCAACAGAAACCTTTGTAATTTCGACAATGCAGACAGACTGATTTTGACTATCTAAAATGATATCGAAGGTCCCTACTTGGGGAAGTGGTTCGTCTTCTAGTACATAGAGGTCATAGGCTGATGCTGTTGCTGTCTTTTCTCCTTTAAACACCAAATCCGCTAAAAGATCTGGTTCAACTCCAAAAGCCCAAGCATCGATTTCATCTCCGATCAAAGGATTGATTTGCTTGTATTTATTCCACATTTCTTGCGGTATCATGGGTACTCCTTTGTAATTTTTTACTTTCTTCTTTTATGTGTTTAAGATGATCTGGATGGTCAATCTCTAAATCAAAAATCTCTGGAATAGAACTGTAGTGGATAATGCACTTGATACCCAACTGATTCATTTTTTGTATGAAAGAAGTATTCAGATAGCCTGCTACAGCAAAATCAATCTTGTTCTTTCTTGCTTTATCCTGCATATCTCTTAGCATATCTAACATTATTGGACTTTCCATATCATGCCATTGACTGTTTCTCATAGTCGCAAAAACAAAGGAAGTCAAATCATTCATTCCAACTACAATCTTTGAAATGCCCGTTTCCAGTATACTAGATAAGTCAAAATACGCTGACGGTA
Organism: Streptococcus sp. 10824; assembly: GCF_013276595.1. Lineage (NCBI taxonomy): Bacteria > Bacillati > Bacillota > Bacilli > Lactobacillales > Streptococcaceae > Streptococcus > Streptococcus sp. 10824. The sequence goes on along the minus strand of NZ_VMLH01000073.1, from coordinate 5,255 downwards.
ATTCAATCATCGTTCCGACTTTCCCAGTAAAGCCATACTGACGCAATACTGTAATAGCTTGTTTTAATTGGTCGGCATCATTGACAAAAGGAAAGATAACAGATAGATTGGGGTTGGTTTGATAAACTTCTGTAACGACATGTGCTTCAGCCTGAAATTCATCCAAACACGCCAGTAAACGCCTAGTTCCTCTATAGCCAAACAAGGGATGCCCTTCGTCAAAAAACTCTTTAGTCCCCACTAAACAATTGGCTTCTGTATTCGTTAATTCAGTAAAACGATACCAAACTTCTTCATCTGAGTACAGGGAGCAGATAGTCTCTAGATAATCTTTTACAAATTGCTGACAACTAGGTAACAGTATGTTTTGGTTGAGCTCTCTCAACAAGTATTCCCCACGAATCATGCCGACGTGGTGAAATAATTAGGGGTAAACTTTTTCAATAATTTTTTCGCCACTAAGGGCAAGTTGATTTTTCATAGCCATTCACCTCGTCTTAAAAGATACAACATCATATATAATTATATCAAAATTTCCTCTAGTTCAAAAGCTTCATAAGGTTCAGCTAACTCATATCCTAAAAATTCTGCTACTTTTTTGGAAGCCTCATTATGAGCATCCCAAAGTGGAAACATATCCCTATTTAAACTCTCTAGAATCATTGCAGCACCAAGCTTTTTAGCAAATCCCTTTCCTTGTTCGTTTGGTCTAGTTGCAACTTCCACTTCAACTGCTTCACGGTAAACTAACCCTGAGGAAATTCCAGCAATCAGTTCATTATTTTTAAGAATCACAAAGCCAAATCCACCTTTTAAAACAAAATCCTGATAGGACTCAAAATCCCCCTGTAAATCCTGTGACCATTCTTCCGTAGAAAAGCAGTTATAAATATGATTATCAATAGGCACAATATTGTAACCTTCCTCTAAATGAGTAACTAGATCATTTAGAAATTTAACTTGAAAATTTGCCTTATCTTTAAAAGAATAGCGAGTAAAAGAATTTAGCCCCACTTTTCGATGCAGAAAATCTTGCCAATTAGTATTTTCTGAAATAATAATCTTATAATCTAAACCATATTTTCTAACAAAATCTTCCCAAAATCTGGAATCCAACTCCCCTGCTAGGTATAGAAAATTCCCAACATCACAAAAGCTTGTTGTCCTATCATTGTTTCTGTAGACAGTTCCAATTTGAGATTTAAGACCATAGAGAACCATATTTTTCTTCCATGTTTTAAATAGTTCCATTATCCTCCTACTTCACCTTCCAATTCATGTAAGAAGTCTTGTCCAGTTCTGGAAGTCCTAATAATTCAGACTTAACCTTCAAGACTAATGGCGATACATTTTCTTCTGTAATCTCTTGAATATCCATCCAAATATATCCAAGTGAATCATTCGCACCATCAGACACAGCTTCCGAAGTCGTAACTTGAGGTGCACTCTCATTCATTTCTACATCATACAAGGCCATGACATGGTGAACTATAAAATTTTTTAACTCTTCCCTGACGAAAACATCGTAGATTCGAGAATTAGAGTAGCTTCTAACAGTAAATCCCGTCTCTTCCAAAACTTCTCTCTTGAGGGTTTCTGTCAACCCCTCACCGAGTTCCTGACTACCACCCGGTAGGTCATACCGATGTTGATAAGGGCCTCTCGTTTTTTCAATGCAGAGTAACTTCCCATTTTCAAAGCAAACAGCGTAGACTCAAAAGTGTCTTTTGATTTCCATCCAAATCCTCCTACTTCAAAGACCAGCCACCATCTATTGTCAGAATTTGACCCTGCATGGCAGATACCTTACCACTGGCCAAAAAGAGACTGACTTCTGCCACTTCCTCTGGTTCAATCCAGCGCTTGATTGGTGTTTCACTAGCAACCCAGTCAGCCAATCCACCTGGCTCAAAATCTGCAGAGGTCATAGCTGTCTTGACTGCTCCTGGAGCGATACCAAAGACCTGAATCCCAGCTTCAGCATAGTCTAGAGCCAACTGCTTGGTAAAGCCAGCCAAGGCATGCTTAGAGGAAGTATAGGCGTGACCACCTCCACCTGCTAGGCTAGAAGCAATGGAACACATATTGATAATGATTCCTTTTTTATTCTCTAGCATTTGTGTCAAATAATACCGAGTCAACTCTACTGGAGTAACGTAGTTGATTTCAAAAATCTCCTGAATTTCCTGCACTGATTGTTCCAACAGTGGTTTGTAATCATCCAAAACTCCAGCAGTATTGCACAAAACCTCAACCTGAGGACACCAGTCAAAAATAGGTTCCAAGTCCAAGGTCAAATCTCTCTGTAAAAAGTGAAAATCACCCTCTAAGAGTAGATTTTCACCTTGGTCAACTCCATAAACTTGATAGCCCTTCTCTAAAAAGAGTCGAGCCTGAGCCAGACCAATCCCTGAACTTACTCCCGTAATCAATACGCGTCTAGTCATGCACTTCTACCCAATCCGTCGCCAAAACATCACAAGGTGTCGGACTCCACATGGAAAAACCTTCTCCTTCGCCAGAAACGTTGATTAGGAAGTAGGGCGTCACTTCAAGTGCAACCCCATTTTGCTCGATAGTATCAAAAAGTTGGACATAGTTTTCAGCACCTCCCCAACCAGTTCGTACATATTTTTTCTTAGCCTTTAACCCAGGCAGGATTTCTTCAAAAGTCATGTTATTCTCCTTTAAAATCAATAATTCTTCCCTTCATTATAACAAAAAAACCGCTTTGCAACGGCTTTTTGACTGTGATTTATTTACATCTGCTTCTACTTACGGCAAGTTATTCCCTGCTGCAAGATAAATTTCATACCATTCTTTTCTTGTTAAGCTAAAGTTTGCCGCTTGGCTAACTTCTCTCAAGTGATTAGGATTTGTGGTACCTACGACTGCCTGCATTTTTGCTGGATAACGCAATATCCAAGAAATGGCAATAGTTGAAGGGGTTACTCCATATTTAATAGCTAAACGATCAAGTACTTGATTTAAAGATTGAAATTTCTCATTTCCAACAAAATTCCCTTTAAAATACCCGAATTGTAAGACAGACCATGCTTGAATGACCACATCATGTAATTTGCAATATTCAAAAATGCTGCCATCTCGCATAGCTGCTTGACTATCTTCCATATTAACATGAAAACCTGATTCGAATCCTGGAGTAAAAGCCGCACTCAATTGTAACTGATTAACAGCTAACGGCTGCTTGACATCTTTTTTAAGCAACTCCATCATCATAGGATTTTGATTAGAAACTCCAAAATTTCGAACCTTACCTTGTTTATAAAGGAGATCAAAGACTTCTGCTACTTGGTCAGATTCCATCAAAGCATCTGGTCGATGAAGGAGCAAGCTATCTAGATGATCAATCTTCAATCTTTGCAAAATTCCGTCTACTGATTTTATAATATAGTCCTTAGAAAAATCAAAATAGGTAAATTCTTCAATGCGAATGCCACATTTGGACTGAATCCACATCTTTTCTCTTAAATCTGGACGATTTTTTAGGACAATACCTAACAGTTCTTCACAACGACCACGACCATATATATCAGCCAAGTCAAAAGCATTGATTCCAACAGAAAGTGCTGTTTCTACAAGCTCTTCAACTTCTTTTACAGACTTATCTTCTATTCTCATCATTCCGAGAACAATTTCTGATAATTCTTTGTCATCTTGACCAAGAGTTATGTATCTCATCAAATTTTTCTCCTTAAATTTCTACCATTCTTCTCTTCATTATAACAAAAAACTGCTTTGCAACGGCTTTTTGACTATATTTCACTCCATTTTATCTTCTTAAATCCACGAAACAAGAGAAAAATACCAATAAAGAGAACAGCTAAAGGAATGATTTTTGTGAAGAAAACATGTGAAATGCCCATCCACTCATAGTAACGGAGCAGAGAACCTACAATAAGATGGGCAACAACCATACTGACAAAGGGACGAAAGACCGCTTCTTTCCAATTCCAAATACTGATGACTAGAGAAAGCGTAAAGACAAGGAAACTATCCCAAGGAGCAGGAAGATAAAAGGCTCCTTCTTGTATAAAACTTCCCATTCCTACATATCCTAGAACGACTAGCAGAACAAGAATCCCAACGACAATATAGGTGCCAATTTTCATTTTAGGAGAATCTTGGACTAAACTTCTTCGTAAAATTGTGGCCACAAGTCCAAATCCAATCAGAAAAATAAGAAGTTGCCCTAAAAATGTGAGCAAATTGACTTTTAAGAGAGGACCTTTAGAAAAATCACCTAATAGTTGATAGTAGCGTAATACCGCTAGGACAAGGGTTGGCGTCAACAGTGACTCCTTGATAGAACTGCGTGGTGCTTCCTTGAGTATCTCTTTCATTATTTTTTTAGGATTCTTACCTAGATAATCCTCTGCACTCATGCCATCTCGTTCTGCTTCTGAGAAATCTAACATCATCAAATAAATTTGCTCTCTGAGATAGTCCTCATCATAGAGAAATCCAGCAAGATTAAAACTATCCCACAACTCCTCAAAATACTGCTGATTCTCCTCAGAAAACTCATGCAACAAGGCGCTTGTTTCTTCATAATACTTCATTTTCTTCATGGTTTAACCCCCATTCTTAATTCCTTCTACTTTTTGACTCAAATCGTCCCATTGTTGCCAAAAGACTGAGACACGCTCTTCTCCTTCTTTCGTTAACGAAAAATACTTCCGATCTGGACCATCTGGCGACGGACGCATGTCGCCTCTTATCCATTGATTTTTTTCTAACTTTTGCAACAAAGGGTAAATAGTTCCTGGAACGATAGTATCAAATCCAGCCTCTCGCAAAGTCTGAACCAACTCATAACCATATCGCTCTTTTTGACCAATCATATCCAAGACACAACCTTCAAGAACACCTTTTAATAGCTGAGTTTCTTTCATCCCTTCTCCCTCCTTGCCTATTTTGTAATACCTACTAGTAGCTTCACCTATAGTATACTACTTTCACACTAGTTTGTAAAGCATAATAGTTAATACTCTTCGAAAATCTCTTCAAACCACGTCATCGTCGCCCTACCGTATGTATGGTTACTGACTTCGTCAGTTTCATCTACAACCTCAAAACGGTGTTTTGAGCTGACTTCGTCAGTTTCATCTACAACCTCAAAACGGTGTTTTGAGCTGACTTCGTCAGTTTCATCTACAACCTCAAAACGGTGTTTTGAGCTGACTTCGTCAGTTTCATCTACAACCTCAAAACGGTGTTTTGAGCTGACTTCG
>NZ_VMLH01000072.1:0-34537 GCF_013276595.1 Streptococcus sp. 10824 | reverse complement strand
ACATCAAAAACCTTGGCTGCCTCGACATGGCTGTGCCCCTCTTTGATGTAATCTAATGCTCGCTGTTTAAAATCTGTACTACATGCATAGCTTTATTATAACATGCTTGTTTGAAACTAAGCGACTATAAAATATTAGCAATAAGCTTATTTAGAGATTTTAATATAGGAGGTGAAAAATATAGAGCAACAAACTTTTATATCTATACTTTTGTTGAGAACTTAGAAAGTATAGGAGATAAACCGTCACAATGGAACTCTGATTTGAATCATTTACTCAATGAAGAGGGTATGTATCTGAATAAAGAGGCTTTGATTCATTTTGAGTATAATGAATCAGAAAAAAATATGGTATTATAAATAGGAAAAGGAGATAAATTATCATGGAAATTAATCAAGTAATCATTAACATTTCTGCTAGACATGTTCATTTAAAGAGGGAACATTTAGATATTTTATTTGGTGAAGGATACCAACTAAACAAGTTAAAAGATTTGTATCAGCCTGGTGAATTTGCTGCTGAAGAACAGGTTACAATTCAGTCGGCATCTGGCGAGATTAATCGTGTCAGGGTATTAGGACCAATTCGTCCTTATACACAAGTTGAGGTTTCTAAAACAGATTCTAGATTATTAAAGATAACTCCACCAGTACGTACTTCGAGTGAGATTGAAAACTCTTCACCGATTACCATTATAGGACCTAATGGAAGAGTTAATTTAGATGAAGGGTGCATTATTGCTAATAGACATATTCACTTTGCCACAGAAGAAGCTGAGGAAATGGGTCTTAAAAATGGAGATATAGTTTCTGTTGAAGTAAAAAGCGAAAAAAGTGCTACTTTGCATGATGTTCATTGCAGAGTGAGTGATAAATATAGATTGGAAATGCATATTGATACTGATGATGCGAATGCACTTCTTTTATCAGGAGGTGAGATTGGCACGATTATAAAAGAGTAGAAATGGAGATTATCGAAAGTTGATTAAGGCATTAATAATTAGAAATTTTCAAATGTATACTAGATTTTTTCCAGTAGCTCTATTCCTGAATCGATTGTTAGATGCCATTTTTCAGCTTTTAGGGTATTGGTTAATTGCTCATTATCTTTTTAATAACAAATTAGTAGTTAGTCAAGTAGAAGTGATTGATTATTTTACTTTCGCTGCTGCTGGGATGCTTTACTACAATGTTGCTGTTGCTATTTTGATGAATGTAGGGCGTTCATTGATGGTTGAGGTTCGAGAGGGAACCTTGGAAAGCTTATTTATAACTCCATATAGTATTTTCAGCTATTATATAGGCGTGTTCATTGAACAGCTTGGAAGAACTTTTATGGAGTTTTGTTCACTTTTTATTATTTCTATTTTGCTCGGTGCAAAGTTCATGGCAACTCCAATATCCTATTGGCTGTTGAGAGTTATGTTGTTATTGTTTTAATATCATTTTCTATGAGTGTTTTTGTTGCTAACATAATGCTCTGGTTAAGAGATACATTTATAAGTCAGAATACGTTATTTATTTTGATATTTTTAGTATCTGGTGTTACATTTCCTAGGACAGTGCTTCTTGATTTTCTAAAATGTGTTGGTGATTTATTACCAATTACTTATGGCTTAGAGATAGTTAGACTAATATCTTCTGGAGATTTGGAATCGCTTCAACTATGTCTATTGATTTTTAAAGTTTTACTTCTCTCATTAGTTTTTATTGTGATTGGCTTGCTCAGTTATAAAAAGATGGAGAAGAAAGTGATCGAATATTTAACAATTTAGGAGAATTCCGATGTTAGAAGTAAAAAATGTATCTAAAAGTTATCTTACAAAAACGAAGATTAATTTACTAAAAAGAAAAAGTAAGCTATTAATAATGTTTCATTAAAAATTCCAAGAGGAAAAATAATTGGAGTTTTAGGAGAAAATGGGGCAGGCAAAACAACCTTAATAAAAATGATGACAACGCTTCTAAAACAAGATTCAGGAGAAATTACAATTAATGGAATTGATATTAATGATAATTTAAAGGATACTCGAAGTAAAATCAATGTTATAAGTGATGGAGAGAGAAATCTTTTTATATGGTCTAAAATTGATACTTCAATTTCATATGACCACTTATTGAGAAAATTAACATCTGAATATGATGTGTCAGAGAAAAAAGCAGATAAAGACTTGAAAAGAATTATTAACCAATTTAGTGAACTTGAGTTTGTTTCAGTTAAGGGAGGTTAATGTTGCTTTTTCTGAAATATATTTAATGCTTATATAGAAAATACTTAGAAAAGTCTTGAAGTTTTGTGGCTCTTTATCAACTTGTAGTGGGGTGATGAAAAGAGTGGTTAATACTAGACATACTTCAAAAAGCATTGTACGATAGTAACATGAAATTCGCTAAACAAGAAATCACCTTTCTCTTTAAAGACCTTACTAAGCCTCTAACACAAAGTCTTCCAATCGTTCTGCTTTGTTTGATGGGAAAATCCTATCAAGAGATGATAGAGCGTCTAGACTGTAGTTTGGTGAAATTTAAAGAAGGATGAGGAGTTAGGTTCGGACTCTCTCCTTCAAGAAAGACGTGGTGGTTGTAACCACGTTTATATGACAGTCAAGGAATAGATAGTTTTCCGGTCATTTGAAAACTTCAGAGGAAGAGGAAGTTGTTACAGTAGATTTCCTGCAAAATCTAGATTGAATTGTAATAAAAATGAATTCATTGCTTATAACGTACCGGACTAGGATATACAGGCCGTTGTAGGACAAGTGTTCTAGAGATTGTTTCTCAGGAGGTTTAGTGATACTCCATTTCTTCAGTCCTATCAAAAGGAGATTAGTCGTTCCTACACAGGTGATGCTTTCTGTCAACTGTTGAAGCGACATAGCTGGCGCACTGTTGCCCTAGGTCCTAAGAAAGCAGGCGCTCAAACCATTGCCGCGTCTAAACATCCCATCTCTATTCAAGAAGGTAAGAAAACGCTTTAAAGATAGTAGATGCTTTCGTAAGCTTGGGTTCATGCATCAAAGATGAGGCTGGTTTCGGATAGGCAGTAAACTAGGATCTTGTTAGCCACCTAAAGGAATAGGTCCTCCTGTCCATAGTCATTCCGTGCATGAATTCTCTTACTGTTAGAGAGCTGTTGATGCTTATAGAGGAGCATCCTTTTTCCTGCTTGCCGGAGGATGCCATACTGAATGGAGGAAAGCTTGTTTACAAGAACTGTCACAGGCCTATCCAACTGATTTTATTTTACTAGTCATGGATCATGCCCTAGGGCATCCATCAAGTAGCTTAACTATTCCAAATCATATTGGCTTTCCCTTTATTCCCCCATACAGGCCAGAGATGAATCCTATTGAACAGATGCAGAAAGAGCTTGGTGAAGGTGGCTTCCAGAATAAAGCATTTCAAACCTTGGAAGCTGGCATTGATACATTTCAAGAGATCATACAAGGATTAGAGAGGAGTGTTGTAAAGTCCATCGTTAAAAGAGAATGAACCAGAATGCTTTTTGAAAATAGATATGAGTATTAGTTGAACTGCCCTATGCCGAACGGCACCTACGGTGGTGTGAGAGGGACTAGTCTTAGCCCCTACTCGATTCAATCTGTACCCACACAATTCTTCTTTTTTTATCTTGTGATTCACTCTGTTCTATTTTAAAATGAAATGGTAGCTACCAATACAAATGATGAGGATACAACAAATGACTGAAAATCGTTATGAATTAAATAAAAACTTGGCGCAGATGCTCAAAGGTGGGGTCATCATGGATGTTCAAAATCCTGAGCAAGCTCGTATTGCGGAGGCTGCAGGTGCGGCAGCTGTGATGGCCTTGGAGCGGATTCCAGCTGATATTCGTGCAGCTGGTGGTGTTTCCCGTATGAGTGATCCAAAGATGATCAAGGAAATCCAAGAAGCGGTTAGTATTCCAGTGATGGCCAAGGTTAGAATCGGGCACTTTGTTGAAGCTCAGATTTTAGAGGCTATTGAAATTGACTATATCGATGAGAGTGAAGTTCTATCTCCAGCTGACGACCGTTTCCATGTGGACAAGAAAGAATTCCAAGTTCCTTTTGTTTGTGGTGCCAAGGACTTGGGTGAAGCCTTGCGTCGTATCGCTGAGGGAGCTTCTATGATTCGTACCAAAGGAGAACCGGGGACAGGGGATATCGTCCAAGCTGTTCGCCATATGCGTATGATGAATCAGGAAATTCGCCGTGTTCAAAACCTACGTGAGGACGAACTTTATGTTGCTGCTAAGGACTTGCAAGTCCCTGTAGAATTGGTTCAATATGTCCATGAACATGGAAAATTGCCAGTTGTAAACTTCGCAGCTGGAGGCGTTGCAACACCAGCAGATGCTGCGCTGATGATGCAGTTAGGGGCAGAGGGGGTCTTTGTCGGTTCAGGTATTTTCAAGTCAGGAGATCCTGTTAAACGAGCGAGTGCCATTGTTAAGGCTGTGACTAACTTCCGTAATCCTCAAATACTGGCTCAAATCTCTGAAGATTTAGGAGAAGCCATGGTTGGTATCAATGAAAATGAAATCCAAATTCTCATGGCAGAGAGAGGAAAATAGATGAAAATCGGAATATTGGCCTTGCAAGGTGCCTTTGCAGAACATGTAAAAGTGCTAGAAAAATTAGGAGTCGATAGTGTCGAACTCAGAAATTTAGAAGATTTCCAGAAATATCAAAATGAACTGTCTGGCTTGATATTACCTGGAGGAGAGTCTACAACCATGGGCAAGCTCTTACGAGATCAACATATGATGACTCCTATAAGAGAAGCTATTTTATCTGGTTTACCAGTCTTTGGAACCTGTGCGGGCTTGATCCTGCTGGCTAAGGAAATCACTTCTCAGGACGAGAGTCATCTTGGAACAATGGATATGGTGGTCGAGCGCAATGCCTATGGACGCCAACTAGGAAGTTTCTATACGGAAGCAGAATGTAAGGGAGTTGGTCAGATTCCAATGACCTTTATCCGTGGTCCAATTATCAGCAGTGTTGGAGAAGATGTAGAAATTCTAGCAACAGTTGATAATCAAATCGTTGCAGCCCAAGAAAAAAATATGTTGGTAACTTCTTTTCATCCAGAATTGACTGATGATGTGCGCTTGCACCAGTACTTTATAAATATATGTGAAGAAAAAAGATAGTAAAAAAGCGCAAAAAATCACTTCCTGTGCTATACTATAATTGAAATTTTTTTAGTTTTTGCGTTAGAACTGTTTCCTCAGTCCTAGCGCCTTTTCTTTTTGATAAGTATGCTTGGTGGAGAGTAGTTTGTAAATGATTCTGAAGATCTTATGAGCACAAGCAATGACGGCTTTCATATTGCTTCCTCTTTAGGAAATTCGATTATAAAACTCTAAGCAGGCTCTGCCTGCTTAGAGTTTTACATGTAATAAACAATGGCGATGTATTGAAGTGCGGACGCAGCTAGGATAAAGAGATGCCAAATCATGTGGAAATAAGGTTTTTTCTTGGCGTAAAATCCAGCTCCAACTGTATAAGAGAGTCCGCCAGTTACCATGAGACTCCAGAAAATGGGTGTTGTTTGACTGATAATGGCAGGAATGATAGTCAGAACCAACCAGCCCATAATTAGGTAAAGAGCAAGGCTAAATTTCTCATTGACTTTTTTAGCAAAGATTTTATAGAGAATACCAAAGATGGTCGTTCCCCATTGGATGGCAATAATTAGATAGCCAAACCAGTTATTCATTAAGGTCAAGACGACGGGCGTGTATGAGCCAGCAATGGCAACGTAAATCATAGAATGGTCGATGATTCGCAAGACATATTTGTGGGTCGAACCATAGGCCATAGAGTGGTAAATGGTGGATGAGAGGAACATGAGAAAGAGACTGATAACGAAAATGGAGACACCGATAGATGATAAAAATCCGTGTGCCTCATAACTATAGGTTGATGAAATGGGGAGTAAGATGAGCATGATGATTGCACCCACAGCATGGGTCACACTATTAGCAATCTCCTCTCCAAAACTGAGTTGTTTGCTGAGTTTAAGACTAGTATTCATTAGATTTCCTCCTCTTCAGTATGATGGATTAAGGCTAAAGTTTGATGATAGAGTTTAACGGTTTGGCAGCTGGTTTGGATAATGGGGTTAGCTGGATCCATTCCTTGGTTCATGTAGTCCACAAAAGCATCGTAGAGTTGGTCTGAACTTGCTTGAGTTTGGAGAGTATTCAGTGTCTGAGTGATTTCTTGAATAGAGAATACAGATTTGAGGGTTGTAATAGCAATCAAACGGGCAATCTGTTGGCGTTGGTATTTTTTCTTGTCAGGCTTTGTCAGGTAACCATGTTTGACATAATTGTTGACCATAGATGCTGTTAGGCCCTTGTCTTTATCAGGAGAAATAGGAGCGCAGACCTGATTGACATAGAGCAAAACCTGGTCCAGATAGAGGTCAATGTTTGGAATTTCTGCCCATTTTGGGTAGGGAAAGGTGGTTTTCATTTTCAACTCCTTTTTATCTAGTTTTAATAACTAGATTATAAAATAATAAAAATAGAAAGTCAAGTTTTAACTGCTTGTAGAAAGACTTAAATTATGCTATGATGGGAGAAACTAGTCAGAAATGAGGAGAAAAGATGGAAATTCGTTTAGCTTTTCCAAATGAAGTAGATACCATCATGCAGGTGATGGAGGATGCTAAAAAATGTTTAGCAGATGCTGGTAGTGACCAGTGGCAAAATGGTTATCCAAATGCTGATATTATTATTGAAGATATTATCTCAGGTCAAGCTTACGTAGCCTTGGAAGAGGGAGAACTACTAGCCTATGCTGCTGTGACTAAGAGTCCAGAGGAGGCCTATGAAGCTATTTATGAGGGAAAATGGCAAGCTGGAGAGTCAGAATATCTAGTCTTTCACCGTATTGCTGTGGCAGCAGCTGTGCAGGGACAAGGAGTTGCTCAAACCTTCTTAGAGGGCTTGATTGAAGGTTTTGATTATCTTGATTTTCGCTCAGATACCCATGCTGAAAACAAAGCTATGCAACATATTTTTGAAAAACTCGGATTTAAACAGGTTGGTAAGGTTCCAGTTGATGGCAAACGCCTGGCCTATCAAAAATTGAAGAAATAATGCAAAAGAAGTACGCAAAAATGCTCTACTCTTCGCCAATTGGTATTCTATCACTAGTAGCTGATGACTATTATTTGTATGGAATTTGGGTGCAGGAGCAGAAGCATTTTGAGAGGGGACTAGGAGATGAAACGATAGAAGAAGTTGTTAGTCACCCCATTTTAGACCCAGTTATTACTTGCTTAGATGCTTACTTTAAAGGCAAGCCTAAGGATTTATCCGACTTGCCCTTGGCTCCAATTGGAACGGATTTTGAAAAGCGAGTTTGGGACTATTTACAGGGAATTCCTTATGGTCAGACAGTGACATATGGGCAAATAGCCCAAGACCTGCAAGTGCCTTCTGCTCAAGCAATTGGTGGAGCGGTAGGACGCAATCCTTGGTCTATTCTAGTACCTTGTCACCGTGTGCTGGGAGCAGGCAAGCGTCTGACTGGTTATGCCGCAGGAGTGGAAAAGAAAGCCTGGCTCTTGGAGTATGAAGGCGCAGATTTTAAAGATATAAATAATAGAAAGTGAAAGACATGTTAGAATTTATCGAATACCCAAAATGTTCAACTTGTAAAAAAGCAAAACAAGAATTAAACCAACTCGGTGTGGACTACAAAGCCGTCCATATCGCCGAAGAAACACCTAGCCAAGAAGTTATTTTAAACTGGCTGGAAACCTCAGGGTTTGAATTGAAGCAATTTTTTAACACCAGTGGAATCAAATACCGTGAATTAGGGTTAAAAGATAAGGTAGGAAGTCTGTCAAACCAAGAAGCAGCTGAGTTGCTAGCAAGCGACGGCATGTTGTTAAAACGGCCAATTTTAGTAGAAAATGGAACTGTTAAACAAATCGGTTATCGAAAACCTTATGAAGAATTGGGATTGAAATAGTTTTTACTTATCTCTCTGATAGATAAAATATATAACCTCCCTGTTTCAAAGTATGATAAACTAGTAGGTAGACAAAGTCTGTATCTGACCGTAGCAAATAATTTCATTGACGACAGAAGTATGGTAGAATGAATCATTATCAGGAGAGGATGTTTTTATGAATGTTATAACGATTTTAGCATCAGATTGGTACCAAAACTTGATGCAATTGCTTCCGGATGGCAAGCTGTTTAGTCTGCGTTCGGTCTTTGATGGAATCCCGAGAATTGTCCAACAACTTCCAACAACGATTATGTTGACAATTGGTGGTGCCTTTTTTGGCTTGGTTTTGGCACTTCTTTTTGCCATTGTGAAGATCAATCGTGTCAAAATTTTATATCCCTTGCAGGCCTTCTTTGTTAGTTTTTTAAAAGGGACACCGATTTTGGTGCAACTCATGTTGACCTACTACGGAATTCCTTTGGCTTTGAAAGCTATCAATCAGCAATGGGGAACTGGTCTTAATATCAATGCTATTCCAGCTGCAGCTTTTGCGATTGTTGCCTTTGCTTTTAATGAGGCGGCTTATGCCAGTGAAACTATTCGTGCAGCCATTCTCTCAGTCAATCCTGGTGAGATTGAGGCGGCACGCAGTCTGGGGATGACCCGAGCACAAGTTTATCGTCGCGTGATTATTCCAAATGCGGCCGTTGTGGCGACTCCAACCTTAATCAATTCCCTAATTGGCTTGACCAAGGGAACTTCCTTAGCCTTTAGTGCGGGTGTTGTGGAAGTCTTTGCCCAAGCTCAGATTCTAGGTGGAGCTGATTATCGTTACTTTGAACGCTTCATCTCCGTTGCCCTTGTTTATTGGGTAGTCAATATCGGAATTGAAAGCCTTGGTCGTTTCATTGAGAGAAAAATGGCTATTTCTGCACCTGATACAGTGCAAACAGATGTGAAAGGAGACCTTCGTTAATGATTAAGATTTCGAATTTAAGCAAATCCTTTTCAGGACAGACTGTCTTGGATCATCTGGACTTGGATATTCAAAAAGGGGAAGTTGTAGCCTTGATTGGTTCTTCAGGAGCTGGAAAATCAACTTTCCTTCGCAGTCTCAATTATCTTGAAACACCTGACAGTGGCTCTATTCAGATTGATGATTTTTCAGTTGATTTTTCTAAAATCACTCAAGAAGAAATCCTTGCCCTACGTCGTAAGCTGTCTATGGTTTTCCAACAGTTTAATTTGTTTGAACGTCGCACAGCACTTGATAATGTGAAAGAAGGCTTGCTTGTTGTCAAAAAATTATCTGACCAAGAAGCAACCAAGATTGCCAAGGAAGAGTTGGCTAAGGTTGGACTTTCTGACCGTGAAAACCATTATCCTCGTCATTTATCAGGTGGACAGAAGCAACGGGTTGCCTTGGCGCGTGCGCTTGCTATGAAACCAGATGTCTTGCTCTTAGATGAACCAACTTCAGCCCTTGACCCAGAATTGGTCGGTGAAGTAGAGAAGTCTATTGCAGATGCTGCTAAGTCAGGTCAAACCATGATTTTGGTCAGTCATGACATGTCCTTTGTAGCCCAAGTGGCTGATAAGATTCTCTTCTTAGATAAGGGGAAAATCATTGAGTCTGGAACACCGGATGAGATTATCCACCATCCTAAAGAAGAGCGGACAAAAGAATTCTTCGCTAGTTACAAACGGACTTATATTTGATATAATAGATAAAGGAAAACTCAGTTAGCTGGACTAGCTGAGTTTACTCTTTAAAAAAGATAGAAATGAGAGAAATCATGCTACTGCAACTATTTTCTTTATATTTCGAGAGTTTGATCTTGACCACCATCCTCGTCCTGATTTTTCTAGGGATTTGGATTGGACTGAGAGCCATGTCGGGAGTGGATAAGACAGCCAAGGCTCGCCAAGCCCATCTCTATGATATGATTATGATTGGAGTCTTGGTTGTTCCAGTATTATCCTTTGCGGTTATGAGTTTAATTCTTGTTTTCAAGGCATAATCCTTGCGTGATTGACAAGAAAGAGTTAGAATAAAGGTAGTTACAACAAGAAAGAAGGAAACTATATGTACGATACTATTATTATCGGTGCTGGACCTGCAGGGATGACTGCGGCCTTATACGCTGCTCGAAGCAATCTAAAAGTAGCCTTGATTGAAGGTGGTTTGCCAGGAGGTCAGATGAATAATACATCTGATATCGAAAATTACCCAGGATATGCTAATATTAGTGGACCTGAATTGGCAGAAAAGATGTTTGAACCGCTTGAAAATCTCGGTGTTGAGCACATTTATGGATATGTTGAAAATGTCGAAGACCATGGTGATTTTAAGAAAGTGATGACTGACGACCAAACATATGAAACTCGTACCGTTATCGTAGCAACTGGTTCTAAACACCGTCCTTTGGGAGTACCTGGAGAAGAAGAACTGAACAGTCGTGGTGTTTCTTACTGTGCTGTGTGTGATGGTGCTTTCTTCCGTGACCAAGATTTGTTGGTAGTTGGTGGTGGAGATTCAGCTGTTGAAGAAGCCCTCTTCTTGACTCGTTTTGCTAAGACTGTTACCATTGTTCACCGTCGTGACCAACTTCGTGCTCAAAAGGTTTTACAAGACCGCGCCTTTGCGAATGAGAAAATCAGCTTTATCTGGGATTCTGTAGTGAAGGAAATCAAGGGTGAAAACCGAGTAGAATCTGTCGTATTTGAAAATGTGAAAACAGGTCAAGTGACAGAACAAGCCTTCGGTGGCGTCTTTATCTATGTTGGATTGGACCCTCTTAGCGATTTTGTTAAAGAATTGAATATCCAAGATCAGGCAGGCTGGATTGTGACAGATAACCACATGAAAACTGCAGTTGACGGTATCTTTGCAGTTGGAGATGTTCGCCAGAAAGACCTTCGCCAAGTAACAACAGCGGTTGGAGATGGAGCTATCGCTGGTCAAGAAGCCTATAAATTTATCACAGAACATAGTTAATCATAAAAAAGTTTCCAATCAGATGACTGGAAACTTTTTTATAGTCTGTTTCGGAAAACTTCGTACATGAGAATGGCCGCAGCAACACTGGCATTAAGGCTTTGAACATGGCCATTCATGGGAATGGTAATCATTTCATCGACCTGTTTTTTAATGTTGCTAGAGATGCCTTTTCCTTCATTTCCGATGATGAGGGCGATTTTCCCTTTTGTATTCCACTTATGGCAAGGAGTACCGTTCATATCCGTTCCAAAGGTCCAGAAGCCTTCATCCTTGACTTTGTCCAGAGTTTGGCTCAGATTGGTCACTCGGGCGATGGGAACGTGCTCGATAGCACCTGTGGCCGTTTTGGCAACGACGGGGGTAACACCTACAGCACGGTGCTTGGGAATGATGACACCTGAAACATTGGTCGCATCGGCTGTTCTCAGGATGGATCCTAGGTTGTGAGGGTCAGTCAAACCATCCAGAATCAATAGCAAAGGATTTTCTTCTTGGCGTGTTTTGGAAAGGATGTGATCTAGCTCGCTATAGGCAAATTCGGACACTCGTAAAACAAAACCTTGGTGGACAGCACCTTCAGTCATCTCAGAGAGGGATTTTTTTGAGGTCCAAGAAATGGACACCTTCTTTTCTGTAGCCAGTTCCTTGACTTTCTCAAGATTCTTACCTCGGAGATTTTCTTGGAGGTAGAGTTTGTTTCCAGTATTTGCAAGGAGGGCTTCGGTAACGGCGTGGACGCCATAGACAATATCATTTGTTTTCATGCCTCTATTATAACACAAAACCCCGTCTTGCAACGGGATTTTCTTTATTCTAGAATCAGTAAACCATCTTTAACTGCAAATGGGTCTTTTTCATTGATACGATCGTAAAACATGATACCGTTAATGTGGTCAATTTCATGCTGAACAACAATGGAGTTGTAGCCTTTGAGTTTGATACGGTGTTTTTCTCCATCTTTGTCAAAGTAGTCAACAGTAACGCGGGCATGGCGAACAACATAGCCAGGCACGTTGCGGTCTACAGACAGGCAACCTTCTCCTTCACCAAGAGCAGCGTCTTGAACAGAGTGAGAGACGATTTTTGGATTGTACATAATGGCTTGCAAGTCGTAGGCTTCCTGCGGAGTTTCGCCTTCTTCAACAATATTAGGTACCAAAACAGCGATAATGCGTTTTGAGATATCCAATTGAGGAGCAGCCAGTCCAACCCCACCGCGGAGTCCCAATTTTTCAGCCATGACAGGATCTTGGGAATGTTTAAGGAATTGCATCATCTTTTCGCCAAGGATGATTTCCTGATCAGATAAGGGGAAAGTAACTTCCTCAGCAACTGCGCGTAGAGTTGGGTTCCCCTCGCGGATAATATCGTTCATATCAATTAAGTGAGCAGCTTTTGTAATACGTTCTATTGCAGACATTTTCTCTCCTTTCATTACCTCTACATGATATCACAAAATGTCAAGGATTGAAAGTATTATAGCCTTTAGGATTTATAGAAAATAGATAGGAAGTTCAATTCATACTCAATGAAAATCAAAGAGCAAACTAAGAAGCTAGCCGTAGGTTGCTCAAAGCACTGCTTTGAGGTTGTAGATAGAACTGACGAAGTCGGTAACATATATACGGTAAGGCGACGCTGACGTGGTTTGAAGAGATTTTCGAAGAGTATCAATTGTGAAAGAATTACTTATCTATGATATAATAAAAAGAAAAGGCTTGCATAAGAAAGTAGGGAGAATGAAGATGAAAAGAAGACAAAATCGAAATCAGGGTGGTTTAGCTTTTCGTTTTATGAAGGGCTTGGTAAACTTTTTTAGGAGTTATCGCAGGTGGAGCAATAAAGGATTTGTGGCGGTACTCTTGCTAGCAGTTGCTTTATCAATGGGCTTGGTCTTGTTGGTTGAAAGTTTCCAAGGAATCCCTTTAACCAGTCAAAAACGAGATACTATTTCTCAAGAGGGGACTAAGCAAAAGTCTCAGGAGCAGGAAGAGGAAAAAACTGCCAGAATTATGGCTAATGGGGATTTGCTCTACCACGATGGACTTTTCTTTTCAGCTAAAAAAGAAGACGGTACCTATGACTTTCATGAGAATTTTGAGTATGTGACACCTTGGCTCAAGCAAGCAGATTTAGCTATTGGTGATTTTGAAGGAACCATCAATAAGGATCATTATTTAGCGGGTTATCCTCTCTTTAATGCTCCTGCTGAAGTTATGGATGCCATTAAGGATGCAGGTTATCATGTGCTAGATTTAGCTCATAATCATATTTTGGATTCGCAAATTGAGGGAGTTATTTCAACGGCCGATATTATTGAAAAAGCTGGAATCACTCCAATCGGAGTTTATACGCATGAACCACGTGATCAGGCTCCGTTGGTCATTAAGGAAGTGAATGGAATCAAGGTTGCTCTTTTGGCCTATTCCTATGGATTCAATGGAATTGAACGGTATATTTCTCAGGAAGACTATAATCGTTATCTTTCAGATTTAAACGAAGATAAGATGAAGGCTGAAATTGAACGGGCAGAGAAGGAAGCAGATATCACCATTATCATGCCTCAGATGGGTGTGGAGTATCGATTGGAACCAACTGAGGAACAAAAAGCTCTTTATCACAAGATGATTGATTGGGGGGCGGATATTATTTTTGGAGGGCATCCTCACGTTGTGGAACCATCTGAAACGGTTGAAAAAGATGGAGACAAGAAACTCATTATCTATTCAATGGGGAACTTCATTTCCAATCAACGGATTGAATCTATGGGAGATGAAGAAAATGCTAAGTGGACTGAACGTGGCGTTCTCATGGATGTAACCATTAAGAAGAAGGATGGAAAAACAACTATCGGAACAGCTAAAGCTCATCCTACTTGGGTCAATCGAACACCAAAGGGAACCTTTTCACCAGAAGGCTATCCTTTATATCATTATCAAACCTATATCTTGGAAGATTTTATAGAGGGTGGCAGTCATCGTGACCAGTTAGATGAAGCGACTAAGGAACGAATTGATACAGCCTATAAAGAAATGAACTAACATGTGGGATTGAAGTGGGATTAGCTTGAATAGACTTCCTGCGAAACAATATATGGTATAATAGTTCTATGGATTATGAAGCAAGTGAACAACTAACTGATGCACGATTTAAGCTCCTGGTTGGTGTTCAGTGCACGACTTTTGAAGAGATGTTAGCTGTATTAAAAAGAGATTATCAAGGTAAACACGCAAAAGGGGGACGAAAACCTAAACTAAGCCTAGAATACCTTCTTATGGCGACTTCAATATGTGCGAGAATATCGAACTTATGAAGAAATTGCGGCTGATCTTGGTATTCACGAAAGCAACTTAATCCGTCGGAGTCAATGGGTTGAAGTAACTCTTGTTCAAAGTGGTTTTACGATTTCAAGAACTCCTCTCAGTTCTGAGGACACGGTAATGATTGATGCGACGGAAGTAAAAATCAATCGCCCTAAAAAAACAATTAGCGAATGATTCTGGTAAAAAGAAATGCCACGCTATGAAGGCTCAAGCGATTGTCACAAGTCAAGGGAGAATTGTTTCTTTGGAGATCACTGTGAACTATTGTCATGATATGAAGTTGTTCAAAATGAGTCGCAGAAATATCGGACAAGCTGGTAAAATCTTGGCTGACAGTGGTTATCAAGGGCTCATGAAGATAGATCCTCAAGCACAAACTCCACGTAAATCCAGCAAACTCAAGCCGCTAACAGCTGAAGAGAAAGCCTGTAACCATGCGCTATCTAAGGAGAGAATCAAGGTTGAGAATATTTTTGACAGAGTATAGTAGATTGAAACTAGAATAGTACACCTCTACTTTTAAAACATTGTTAGAAATCGATTTGACTGTCTTGATCGATTTGTCCTGTTCTTATTTCATTTCACTATAAAAACGTTTAAAATGTTTTCAACAACCTATCGAAATCATCGTAAACGCTTCGGCTTACGAATGAATTTGATTGCTGGCATTATCAATCATGAACTAGGATTCTAGTTTTGCAGGAAGTCTAATAAAAGTAAAGGAAATCTAGTGCGAGTAAAAATTAATCTCAAATGCTCCTCTTGTGGCAGTATCAATTACCTAACCAGTAAAAATTCAAAAACCCATCCAGACAAGATTGAGGTTTTAAAGTATTGTCCCAAGGAAAGAAAAGTAACCCTACATCTTGAATCTAAGTAGATTTTATGGTAAAATAATAGGGATTGTAAGGAGTTTGATATGTATAACCTATTATTAACCATTTTATTAGTATTATCTGTTGTGATTGTGATTGCGATTTTCATGCAACCAACTAAAAACCAATCCAGCAATGTATTTGATGCCAGCTCAGGTGATTTGTTTGAACGCAGTAAAGCACGCGGTTTCGAAGCTGTGATGCAGCGTTTGACAGGGATTTTAGTCTTTTTCTGGCTAGCCATTGCCTTAGCATTGACGGTATTATCAAGTAGATAAGAAAATAATGGGCAGGACTAGGTCTTTGCCTCTTTTTGTTTTTATATTCTTCAAAAATCTCTTCAAACCACGTCAGCTTTCATCTGCAATCTCAAAACAGTATTTTGAGCTGACTTCGTCAGTTCTATTCACAACCTCAAAACGGTGTTTTGAGCAACCTGCGGCTAGCTTTTTAGTTTGCTCTTTGATTTTTATTGAGTATGAAAGGATGTTTGAGAAGGTTTTACAGTAAAAGAAAATTAAAAAATCTAGAAAGAAAATATGAAAGATAGAATAAAAGAATATTTACAAGATAAGGGAAAGGTGACTGTTAATGATTTGGCTCAGGCTTTGGGAAAAGATAGTTCCAAGGATTTTCGTGAGTTGATTAAAACCTTGTCCCTAATGGAAAGAAAGCATCAGATACGCTTTGAAGAAGATGGTAGTCTGACATTAGAAATTAAGAAAAAACATGAGATTACCCTCAAGGGGATTTTTCATGCCCATAAAAATGGCTTTGGCTTTGTTAGTCTGGAAGGCGAGGAGGACGACCTTTTTGTAGGAAAAAACGATGTCAACTATGCTATTGATGGTGATACCGTTGAGGTAGTGATTAAGAAAGTCGCTGACCGCAATAAGGGAACAGCAGCAGAAGCAAAAATTATTGATATCTTAGAACACAGTTTGACAACTGTTGTAGGTCAAATCGTTCTGGATCAGGAAAAACCTAAGTATGCAGGCTATATCCGTTCGAAAAATCAGAAAATCAGCCAACCCATCTATGTTAAGAAACCAGCCCTTAAACTGGAGGGAACAGAAGTTCTCAAGGTCTTTATCGATAAATACCCAAGCAAGAAACATGATTTCTTTGTCGCGAGTGTTCTCGATGTGGTGGGACACTCAACAGATGTCGGAATTGATGTTCTTGAGGTCTTGGAATCAATGGACATTGTATCCGAGTTTCCAGAAGCTGTTGTCAAGGAAGCAGAAAGTGTGCCTGATGCTCCGTCTAAAAAGGATACGGAAGGTCGTCTGGATCTAAGAGATGAGATTATCTTTACCATCGATGGTGCTGACGCCAAGGACTTGGACGATGCGGTGCATATCAAGGCCTTGAAAAATGGAAATCTGGAGCTTGGTGTTCACATCGCAGATGTTTCCTACTATGTGACCGAGGGGTCTGCCCTTGATAAGGAAGCTCTTAACCGCGCAACTTCTGTCTATGTGACTGACCGTGTGGTTCCAATGCTTCCAGAACGACTATCAAATGGCATCTGTTCTCTCAATCCCCAAGTTGACCGTCTGACCCAGTCTGCTATTATGGAGATTGATAAACATGGTCGTGTAGTCAACTACACCATCACACAAACGGTTATCAAGACAAGCTATCGGATGACCTATAGCGATGTCAATGATATCCTAGCAAGCGACGAGGAAAAGAGACAAGAGTATCAGAAAATTGTTCCTAGTATCGAACTTATGGCCAAACTTCACGAAAGGCTAGAAAACATGCGTGTGAAACGTGGAGCCCTCAATTTCGATACCAATGAAGCCAAGATTTTAGTGGATAAACAAGGTAAGCCTGTTGATATCGTTCTTCGTCAGCGTGGTGTTGCCGAGCGGATGATTGAGTCTTTTATGTTGATGGCCAATGAAACAGTTGCCGAGCATTTCAGCAAGCTGGACCTACCTTTTATCTATCGAATTCACGAGGAGCCTAAGGCTGAAAAGGTTCAGAAGTTTATTGATTATGCTTCGAGTTTCGGTATTCGAATCTATGGGACTGCTAGTGAAATGAGTCAAGAGGCACTTCAAGATATTATGCGAGCAGTTGAGGGGGAACCTTATGCAGATGTATTGTCCATGATGCTTCTTCGCTCCATGCAGCAGGCTCGTTATTCGGAGTATAATCACGGGCATTATGGACTTGCGGCTGACTATTATACTCACTTTACTAGTCCGATTCGTCGTTATCCAGACCTTCTTGTTCACCGTATGATTCGTGATTACGGCCGTTCTAAGGAAATAGCAGAGCATTTTGAGCAAGTGATTCCAGAGATTGCGACCCAGTCTTCCAACCGTGAACGTCGTGCCATTGAGGCTGAGCGTGAAGTCGAAGCCATGAAAAAGGCTGAGTATATGGAAGAATACGTGGGCGAAGAGTACGATGCGGTTGTGTCCAGCATTGTCAAGTTTGGTCTCTTTGTTGAATTGCCAAACACAGTTGAAGGCTTGATTCACATCACAAATCTACCTGAATTTTATCATTTCAATGAGCGTGATTTGACTCTTCGTGGGGAGAAATCAGGAACAACTTTCCGTGTAGGTCAGCAAATCCGTATCCGAGTTGAAAGAGCCGACAAGATGACGGGTGAAATTGACTTCTCTTACATCCCAAGTGAGTTTGATGTGATTGAAAAAGGCTTAAAACAGTCTAATCGTAGTGACAGAGGGCGTGGTTCAAATCGTCGTTCAGATAAGAAGGAAGATAAGAGAAAATCAGGACGCTCAAATGATAAGCGCAAGCATTCACAAAAAGACAAGAAGAAAAAAGGAAAGAAACCTTTTTACAAGGAAGTAGCTAAGAAAGGAGCCAAGCATGGCAAAGGGCGAGGGAAAGGTCGTCGCACAAAATAAAAAGGCGCGCCACGACTATACAATCATAGATACGCTAGAGGCAGGGATGGTTCTGACTGGAACTGAAATCAAGAGTGTACGAGCTGCTCGAATCAATCTCAAGGATGGCTTTGCCCAAGTAAAAAATGGAGAGGTCTGGTTGAGCAATGTCCATATCGCTCCTTACGAAGAGGGCAATATCTGGAACCAAGAACCAGAACGTCGTCGTAAACTCCTGCTCCATAAAAAGCAAATCCAAAAGTTGGAACAAGAGACTAAAGGGACAGGAATGACCCTGGTTCCTCTTAAAGTCTATATCAAAGACGGTTATGCCAAGCTTCTTTTAGGTTTAGCTAAAGGGAAGCATGACTACGATAAGAGAGAGTCTATCAAACGTCGTGAGCAAAACCGCGACATCGCGCGCGTGATGAAAGCTGTTAATCAGCGATAAAAAGAGGAATTGAAAATGGAAAAATTAGTTGCCTATAAACGCATGCCTTTGTAGACTAAAGAAACCATGCCTGAAGCTGTTCAGCAAAAGCACAATACAAAAGTTGGGACTTGGGGAAAATTACTGTCTTGAAGGGAGCTCTCAAGTTTATTGAATTGACAGAAGAAGGGGAAGTTCTAGCTGAACACCTCTTTGAAGCAGGGGCAGATAATCCCATGGCACAACCACAAGTCTGGCACCGAGTGGAAGCTGCCACAGATGATGTGGAATGGTACTTGGAATTTTATTGTAAACCTGAGGATTATTTCCCTAAGAAATACAATACCAATCCTTTTCATTCAGAGGTTCTAGAGGCCATGCAGACAGTAAAACCAGGGAAAGCTTTGGATTTGGGTTGTGGTCAGGGGCGCAATTCTCTTTTTCTAGCCCAGCAAGGTTTTGATGTGACGGCTGTAGATCAAAATGACCTGACCCTTGAAATCTTGCAAAGTATTGTGGAGCAAGAAGATCTGGACATGACTGTTGGTCTTTACGATATCAATTCAGCTAGCATTGGGCAAGAATATGATTTTATCGTATCAACTGTTGTTCTCATGTTTCTACAAGCAGACTGCATTCCAGCTATTATTCAAAATATGCAGGATAAAACCAGTGTTGGTGGCTATAATCTTATCGTTTGTGCTATGGACACGGAGGATTATCCTTGCTCAGTGAACTTCCCATTCACCTTTAAAGAAGGGGAATTGGCAGACTATTACAAGGATTGGGAATTGGTTAAGTACAATGAAAATCCAGGCCATTTGCACCGTCGCGATGAAAATGGCAATCGTATTCAACTACGCTTTGCGACCATGCTAGCCAAGAAAATCAAATAAAAATGAATGAAGATTAGGAATTTTCCTGATCTTTTTTCTTTTTTACGAATAATATAGAAAAGGAGGGAAATCATGTTTGTTGCGAGAGATGCTAGGGGAAAATTGGTAAATGTGTTAGAGGATAAGCTTGAGAAGCAAGCATACACCTGCCCAGCTTGTGGAGGTCAGCTTCGTTTGCGTCAAGGACCAAGTGTACGGACCCATTTTGCCCATAAATCCTTAAAAGACTGTGATTATTCCTCTGAAAATGAAAGTTCAGAACATCTGGCCAATAAGGAATCACTTTATCACTGGTTGAAAAAAGATTCAGAGGTTCAATTAGAATACCTGCTTCCAGAACTTAAACAGATTGCGGATGTGTTTGTAAATGGCAATCTAGCTTTAGAGGTTCAATGTAGTCCCTTGCCACAAAAAGTTCTTAAAGAGCGCAGTGAGGGTTATCGTAGCCAGGGTTACCAAGTACTGTGGCTACTGGGAGAAAAACTTTGGCTCAAGGAGCGTTTGACTCGTCTGCAACAAGGTTTTCTCTATTTTAGTCAAAACATGGGCTTTTATGTTTGGGAAGTAGACAAGGGAAAGCAGATTTTAAGGCTTAAATATCTCATACACCAGGATCTTCGAGGTAAACTCCATTATCAAATCAAGGAATTTCCCTGTGGTCAAGGTAGTCTACTGGAGATATTACGTTTTCCCTATAAGAAACAAAAAATATCTCATTTTACAGTTTCTGAGGATAAGGACATCTGTTGTTATATCCGGCAACAACTGTACTATCAAAATCCCATTTGGATGAAAGAACAAGCAGAAGCCTATCAAAAGGGAGAAAATGTCCTGACTTATGGGCTGAAAGAATGGTATCCACAAATTCGACCACTAGTAGGTGATTTTTGCCAAATTGAGAAGGATTTGACCAGCTATTATCAGTATTTTCAAATCTATTACCAAGAAAATCCTCAAAATGATTGGCAAAAGCTTTATCCACCAGCCTTTTATCAGCAATATTTCTTGAAAAATATGGTAGAATAGAAAGGATGGAGGAATCTAATGGTATTACAAAGAAACGAAATAAATGAAAAAGATACATGGGATCTATCAACGATCTACCCAACTGACCAGGCTTGGGAAGAAGCCTTAAAAGATTTAACAGAACAGCTGGAGACAGTAGCCCAGTATGAAGGACATCTCTTGGATAGTGCGGATAGCCTACTCGAAATTACTGAATTTTCTCTTGAAATGGAACGCCAGATGGAGAAGCTTTACGTTTATGCTCATATGAAGAATGATCAGGATACACGTGAAGCTAAGTATCAAGAGTACTATGCCAAAGCAATGACACTCTATAGTCAGCTAGACCAAGCCTTTTCATTCTATGATCCTGAATTTATGGAAATTAGTGAAAAGCAGTATGCTGACTTTTTAGAGTCTCAACCAAAATTGCAGGTTTATCAACACTATTTTGACAAGCTTTTGCAAGGAAAGGATCATGTTCTTTCACAACGCGAAGAAGAATTATTAGCTGGAGCTGGAGAAATCTTTGGTTCAGCAAGCGAAACCTTCGCTATTTTGGACAATGCGGATATTGTGTTCCCTTATGTCCTCGACGATGATGGTAAGGAAGTTCAGCTATCTCATGGGACCTACACACGTTTGATGGAGTCTAAAAATCGTGAGATTCGCCGTGGGGCCTATCAAGCCCTTTATGCGACTTACGAACAATTCCAACACACCTATGCTAAAACCTTGCAAACCAATGTTAAGGTGCAAAACTATCGTGCTAAAGTTCGCAACTACAAGAGCGCTCGTCATGCAGCCCTAGCGGCTAATTTTGTTCCAGAAAATGTTTATGACAATTTGGTAGCAGCAGTTCGCAAGCATTTGCCACTCTTGCATCGTTACCTTGAACTTCGTTCAAAAATCTTGGGAATTTCAGATCTCAAGATGTACGATGTCTACACACCACTTTCATCTGTTGAATATAGTTTTACCTACCAAGAAGCCTTGAGAAAAGCAGAAGATGCCTTGGCAGTCTTGGGTGAGGATTACTTGAGCCGTGTTAAACGTGCCTTCAGCGAGCGTTGGATTGATGTTTACGAAAACCAAGGAAAGCGTTCAGGTGCCTATTCTGGTGGTTCTTACGATACCAATGCCTTTATGCTTCTTAACTGGCAGGACAATCTGGACAATCTCTTTACTCTTGTTCATGAAACAGGTCACAGTATGCATTCAAGCTATACTCGTGAAACGCAACCTTATGTTTACGGAGATTATTCGATCTTCTTGGCTGAGATTGCCTCAACGACCAATGAAAATATCTTGACGGAGAAATTATTGGAAGAAGTGGAAGACGATGCAACGCGCTTTGCTATTCTCAATAACTTCCTAGACGGTTTCCGTGGGACAGTTTTCCGCCAAACTCAATTTGCTGAGTTTGAACACGCGATTCACCAAGCGGATCAAAATGGTGAAGTCTTGACAAGCGATTTCTTAAATAAACTCTATGCTGACTTGAACCAAGAGTATTATGGTTTGAGTAAGGAAGACAATCCGGAAATCCAATACGAGTGGGCTCGGATTCCACACTTCTACTATAACTACTATGTATACCAATATTCAACAGGCTTTGCGGCGGCCTCAGCCTTGGCTGAAAAAATTGTCCATGGTAGTCAAGAAGACCGTGACCGCTATATCGACTACCTCAAGGCAGGTAAATCTGACTATCCACTTAATGTCATGAGAAAAGCTGGCGTTGATATGGAGAAGGAAGACTATCTCAACGATGCCTTTGCAGTCTTTGAACGTCGTTTGAATGAGTTTGAAGCCCTTGTTGAAAAATTGGGATTGGCGTAAGATGGTTGAATCGTATAGTAAAAATGCCAACCATAACATGCGTCGCCCTGTCGTCAAGGAAGAAATTGTAGACTTGATGCGTCAGCGTCAAAAGCAAGTCACAGGTTCCTTGAAAGAATTGGAAGACTTTGCCCGCAAGGAAAATATTCCCATTATTCCCCATGAAACGGTTGTTTATTTCAGGTTTCTCATGGAAACCATGCAACCTAAAAACATTCTGGAAATTGGGACGGCTATCGGTTTTTCAGCTCTCTTGATGGCAGAGCATGCGCCAAATGCTAAGATTACAACCATTGACCGTAATCCAGAAATGATTGGTTTTGCCAAGGAAAATTTTGCCCAGTTTGACAGTCGCAAGCAAATCACTCTCCTAGAGGGAGATGCGGTAGACGTCTTATCTACACTGACAGAGTCTTATGATTTCGTCTTTATGGATTCTGCCAAGTCTAAATACATCGTCTTTCTGCCAGAAATCCTCAAACATTTGGAAGTTGGAGGTGTGGTTGTCTTGGATGATATTTTTCAAGGTGGTGATGTTGCCAAGGACATTATGGAAGTTCGTCGTGGCCAGCGAACCATTTATCGAGGACTTCAAAGACTATTTGATGCAACCTTAGACAATCCAGGACTCACCGCAACATTAGTACCTCTGGGGGACGGCATTCTCATGCTTCGTAAAAATGTAGCAGATGTTCAATTGCCTGACAGCGAATGATTTTCAGAAAAATTTAAGAAAATATAGTAAAATAGATAGAGTAACACTTATCTCAAAGGAGTAGACATGAAGAAAAAACTATTGGCAGGTGCCATTACACTATTATCAGTAGCAACTTTAGCAGCTTGTTCGAAAGGTTCAGAAGGGGCAGACCTTATCAGCATGAAAGGGGATGTCATCACAGAACATCAATTTTATGAGCAAGTGAAAAGCAACCCTTCAGCCCAACAAGTCTTGTTAAATATGACCATCCAAAAAGTTTTTGAAAAACAATATGGCTCAGAGCTTGATGATAAAGAGGTTGATGATACTATTGCCGAAGAAGAAAAACAATATGGTGAAAACTACCAACGTGTCTTGTCACAAGCAGGTATGACTCTTGAAACACGTAAAGCTCAAATTCGTACAAGTAAATTAGTTGAGTTGGCAGTTAAGAAGGCAGCAGAAGCTGAATTGACAGATGATGCTTACAAGAAGGCCTTTGACGAATACACTCCAGATGTAACGGCTCAAATCATCCGTTTGGACAATGAAGACAAGGCCAAAGAAGTTCTCGAAAAAGCCAAGGCAGAAGGTGCTGATTTTGCTCAATTAGCCAAAGATAACTCAACTGATGAAAAAACAAAAGAAAATGGTGGAGAAATTACCTTTGATTCTGCTTCAACGGAAGTACCTGAGCAAGTCAAGAAAGCCGCTTTCGCTTTAGATGTAAACGGCGTTTCTGATGTGATTACAGCAACTGGCACACAAGCCTACAGTAGCCAATATTACATTGTAAAACTCATTAAGAAAACAGAAAAATCATCTAATATTGATGACTACAAAGAAAAATTAAAAACTGTTATCTTGACTCAAAAACAAAATGATTCAACATTTGTTCAAAGCATTATCGGAAAAGAATTGCAAGCAGTCAATATCAAGGTTAAGGACCAAGCCTTCCAAAATATCTTTACCCAATATATCGGTGGTGGAGATTCAAGCTCAAGCAGTAGTACATCAAACGAATAGTCCAAATCAATAAGTCAGGGAAAAAACTCGACTTCAGGAAAAAATGAAGTAAATCTTCCCACAATAAAACGCATAGTACAAGGTTTTCAATACCTGATATTATGCGTTTTTTGATTTTAAAGACTTTTTGACTAGCCCCATTTTTTAACTTAATACTCAGTGAAAAGCAAAGATTAAACTAGGAAGCTAGCTGTAGGCTGCTCAAAGAACAGCTTTGAGGTTGCAGATAAGTCTTATGAGGTCACCAACATATATAATGTGAAGCTGACGTGGTTTGAATAGATTTTAGAAGAGTATGAGTTGGAAGTTTTAATGGATAATGCAAGATTCCATAGAATGGGTAAGCTAGAGTTCTTATGTGAAGAGTTTGGGCATAAACTTTTACCTCTTCCTCCCTACTCATCTTATACTCAATGAAAATCAAAGAGCAAACTAGGAAACTAGTCGCAGGTTGTACTTGAGTACGGCAAGGCGACGTTGACGCGGTTTGAAGAGATTTTCGAAGAGTATTAGTATAGAAAAGTGAATCTGAACTAGTACATCACTGCTTCTAAAACATTCTTATAAATTGATTTAAATTCTCAAATCAATTTATTCAGTTCATATTTCATTTTGCTCTACAATTCTGTTGAGAAGACATGTGTTCATATCAAAAAGGTATTGGCAAGTTGCAATACCTTTTTACGAGTCTCTTTTGTCTTATTTTTGTTTCAACTGACTATATCTCCAGAAGACTAGGCTATAATTATGATTGATAAGAAGTATCATTCCAAGTATCAAGAGTGAATGTTTCAAAATCATGGGTTTCTAGAATGGTCAGGCTGGCATTTGCTAGACCACCATCTTTACGAAGAAGTGGTTCTTTATAACCTAGGAGAGTACGAAGACTGGCAGTAAGATTAGCACCGTGTCCGACAATTAGAATATACTCAGCTGGACTATCTTTGAGTGATTTGATAAATTGGATGGTCCGTTGAGTTGTACTATAGAGGGATTCAGCTCCAAACATTTGAGTGTCAAATTGAGCAAGATTAGATCGGAAAGCTTTGATTTGTTGTGGGTAAATAGCTTCCAAGGTTGCGATTTTCAAACCTTCTAACTTCCCCAGCTGCCATTCACGGAGATTAGGGACACTTTCTAAAGGACAGGGCGTCTTGAGTTGACTTTGGATAATTTCAGCAGATCTGACCGCTCTAGGTAAATCACTTGAATAAATCTGATCAAAAGGAATTTCCTTGAGATACTGGCCAAGTCGTTTTAGGGTGTCAATGGATTCAGGAAGAAGGGGAGAATCTCCACTAGCACCTTGAAAACGACCTTCTTGGTTCCAGAGGGTACGACCGTGGCGGACAAAGTAGAGTTTCATTACTTGCTGTCCTCCAAGATATCTACAAAGTCAGCTTTTACAAAATTAGCCAATTCTTGTGGAGCGACGATAATGCTGTGACCAACTTCGCCAGCAGAGACAATCATTTGATCCAAGTCTAGAGCAATTTTATCGATAAAAATGGGATAATTGTGTTTCTGACGAATTCCGACAGGATTATTAGCTCCATGAATGTAACCTGTTGTTTTTTCCAAGTCCTTTTGTGGAATCATGCTCACTTTTTTATTGCCAGAAATTTTGGCTAGTTTCTTTTCCGACAAGTGTTGGGTGATAGGGACAATTCCGATAATCGGTCCTGTCTTGTCTCCTAAAAGAGCCAAGGTTTTGAAAATCTGATCTCGTTTATAACCTTGCGGCAGTTCTCCTTCCAGGGCATTGATTTGAATCCCCTGATGTGGGATACCTGCTTTAGACAGGATTTGTTCTACTAATGTTTTTTTGACTTTAACTTTTTTTGCCATTATTTATACTTATCCTCCAATTGGCTCATCCAAATACCAAGCCAAATTCCCAACGCAAAGAAGAAGGCGATGATGACATACCCAACAAGAGAAAGATCTGTGTATTGGATACTTTCAGCGTTTCCTGCATTTGGAATCAAGATCAAAAGGGTGCTTGATAGGACGATTCCGATGATGAAATGATAGACGCGTGAGTGGTAGTTGTTTAAGGCATAATCCATCAATTTTGAAAAAACGATGAGAGTTGCACCTGCCCCGATTCCAATCGGGAAGAAGGTTCCCAAGAGGTCAAAGGTTTTAAAACCAGTCAACATGGGAGCATAGAGACCCAAAATCAAAAGTAGATTTGATGGACTGAGGCCAGGAACCAATACGCCAAGAGCCAGCAGTGCACCTGCTAGGACGAAATTAAGAAAGCTAGCACTTAAGGTTCCAACGACAAAATTTAAGGCATAGAGTCCTAGTCCAGAAATGATAAAGGTTGTCCAGAACCAAGCTAAATCAATCTTGTCTCGATCAGATTCTCGAGTTGATTCCTTGAGGAGGCTAGGAACTGTACCAATGATGGCACCCGCAAAGCTCCATAAGACAAAGACCTGATAATTTTCAAGCAGGTATTCAATTGGGTAGGAAAATAAGCCGATTCCCAGAAGCATACCGATGGCAACTGGAATAAAGTACAAAACATTTTCTTTAAAGTCTTTAAAAGGATGGGCCAGAAAGCCAATCATTCGTTCGTAAATGCCTAAGATTGCTGCTAGAACCCCTCCGGAAATTCCCGGTAAGATAAATCCAAGAGCAATCACAATCCCTTTAATAAGGCGCGCTAACCATGAGAGCATATAGTTCCTCCAACTATTTCTATTTCAAAAAATCCTTACTATATTGTATCACAATCAAACACAAAAAGAAAAAGCAAATGCTAAACAAATGCTTTTAAGGTTTTAAAAAGAGTTTTCTAAAGGTTTCTTCTTTGTTTTTTTAAGGGAGAGATGACGTTGATATCCAAATTGTGGTCAAAGCCGGCAATTTTCCCTTTAGATGTGTATTGGTGAATATCATAATCTAAATCAGTTTTAGGACTGCTCTCCAAAAATCCTGAGTCTGAGCCGTAGGACGGAATCCAAACAGAGGTAAACTTGCCTGTATCAATACTGTGTTCTTCCATGAAGTAGACACCAACGTAGATTCCGATGTTTTTAGCACCTAGTGATGCCAGTTTTGCTCGAAAGGCTTCAACACCCTCGTTCATATTGGACATGGTTTTGTCTTCTACGTCTAGCCAATAGTAACTAGGGCTGTAAGGAGAGGCAGCATTGTAGAAAACTTCAGCGGCTTTTTCCATTTCTTGGACACTTTTTCCAGCTACATAAGCGTAGACCCCAACTGGGATATTCCGTTTTTGAAGTTCAGTGATATGACTCTTATAGGCCTTGTCTATTCCATTGATAAAGGAAGCATCACTTTCTTTTGTCGTTTGAGCACCACTGTGAACACGAACAATAGCGCCTGAAATATTTTGTGCGAGGGCATCGTAGTTGATTTCCTCAGGACGCTGCCAGCCAGAGAGGTCAATAATCGGTTTGTCTAAGTGTTTCAAAGCCTGTGCTTCAATCTGCGCTATGTTGGATTTTGTTTTAAAGGATTGGTTGTCA
The DNA here is from genome assembly GCF_013276595.1 of Streptococcus sp. 10824. Lineage (NCBI taxonomy): Bacteria > Bacillati > Bacillota > Bacilli > Lactobacillales > Streptococcaceae > Streptococcus > Streptococcus sp. 10824. The sequence goes on along the minus strand of NZ_VMLH01000072.1, from coordinate 7,088 downwards.
TTAAGTGGCCGATTGATGATTAAAATGAAAATTATAATCCCAAAAAAACTAAATAAAATAAGTGGATGAATTTGTTTTCTCATATCTCATAATTTTACCCTAAAAATGAAAAAAAATCAAAAAAAATGGGTTAAGGAAAGGACTTTGGAGCATTTTTTCATTCAAGGGCGCGGAATGATTTGAAATATGGTATAATAAAAGGGAATTTCTAGAGAAAAGAGAAGATTATGTCAAATTTTGCCATTATTTTAGCAGCGGGTAAAGGGACTCGCATGAAATCTGATTTGCCAAAAGTTTTGCACAAGGTTGCGGGTATTTCCATGCTGGAACATGTTTTCCGTAGTGTGGGAGCTATCCAACCTGAAAAGACAGTAACAGTTGTCGGACACAAGGCGGAATTGGTTGAAGAGGTCTTGGCTGGACAGACAGAATTTGTGACTCAATCTGAACAGTTGGGTACTGGCCATGCAGTTATGATGACAGAGCCTATCTTAGAAGGTTTGTCGGGTCATACCTTGGTCATCGCAGGAGATACTCCTTTAATCACTGGTGAAAGCTTGAAAAACTTGATTGATTTCCACATCAATCATAAAAATGTGGCCACTATCTTGACTGCTGAAACGGAAAATCCTTTTGGCTATGGACGAATTGTACGTAATGACAATGCTGAGGTTCTTCGCATTGTTGAGCAGAAGGATGCTACAGATTTTGAAAAGCAAATCAAGGAAATCAATACTGGAACCTATGTTTTTGACAACGAGCGTTTGTTTGAAGCTTTGAAAAATATCAATACCAATAATGCTCAAGGAGAATACTATATTACAGACGTCATCGGTATTTTCCGTGAAGCTGGTGAAAAAGTTGGTGCCTATACTTTGAAAGATTTTGATGAAAGTCTTGGGGTAAATGACCGTGTGGCTCTTGCGACTGCTGAGTCGGTTATGCGTCGCCGCATCAATCACAAACACATGGTCAACGGTGTTAGCTTTGTCAATCCAGAAGTAACTTATATTGATATTGATGTTGAGATTGCTCCTGAAGTTCAAATCGAAGCCAATGTTACCTTGAAGGGGCAAACGAAAATTGGTGCTGAGACTGTTTTGACAAACGGTACTTATGTAGTGGACAGCACTGTCGGAGCAGGAGCGATCATTACCAATTCTATGATTGAGGAAAGTAGTGTTGCAGACGGTGTGACAGTCGGGCCTTATGCCCACATTCGTCCAGGTTCAAGTCTGGGTGCCCAAGCACATATTGGAAACTTTGTTGAGGTGAAAGGTTCTTCTATCGGCGAGAATACTAAGGCTGGTCATTTGACTTATATCGGAAACTGTGAAGTGGGTAGCCATGTTAATTTTGGTGCAGGAACCATTACAGTCAACTACGATGGTAAAAACAAATACAAGACAGTCATCGGTAACAATGTCTTTGTTGGTTCAAATTCAACCATTATTGCGCCAGTAGAACTTGGTGACAATTCCCTCGTTGGTGCTGGTTCAACTATTACCAAAGACGTGCCAGCAGATGCGATTGCCATTGGACGCGGTCGTCAGGTTAACAAAGACGAATATGCAACTCGCCTTCCTCATCATCCTAAGAATCAGTAGGAGTCTGTCATGGAATTTGAAGAAAAAACGCTTAGCCGAAAAGAAATCTATCAAGGACCAATATTTAAACTGGTCCAAGATCAGGTTGAATTACCAGAAGGCAAGGGAACTGCCCAACGAGATTTGATTTTCCACAATGGAGCTGTCTGTGTTTTAGCAGTAACGGATGAGCAAAAACTCATCTTGGTCAAGCAGTACCGCAAGGCCATCGAGGCTGTCTCTTACGAAATTCCAGCTGGAAAATTAGAAGTAGGAGAAAATACAGACCCTGTAGCAGCTGCTCTTCGTGAATTAGAGGAAGAAACAGCCTATACAGGGAAATTAGAACTCTTATATGATTTTTACTCAGCCATTGGCTTTTGTAATGAAAAGTTAAAACTATACCTAGCCAGTGATTTGACAAAAGTGGAAAATCCGCGTCCGCAGGATGAGGATGAGACCTTGGAAGTCCTTGAAGTGAGCTTAGAGGAAGCCAAGGAACTGATCCAATCAGGTCATATCTGTGATGCCAAGACAATTATGGCTGTACAATATTGGGAATTGCACAAAAAATAGAGGAGGTCAGTATGGGTAAACCTTTATTAACGGATGAAATGATTGAAAGAGCTAATAGAGGCGAAAAAATTTCAGGTCCTCCTTTGCTAGATGATAATGAGGAGACTAAGATTTTACCAACCTCTTCTTCCCGTTTTGGTTATGCCAATCCTAAGGGACATGGCTTTAGTCAGGAAACCTTGAAGATTCAGGTTGAACCATCTATTCATAAAAGTCGTCGCATTGAAAATACCAAGAGAAATGTCTTCAATTCTAAGTTGAATAAGATTTTATTTGCAGTCATCTTTCTCTTGATTTTGCTTGTCTTAGCAATGAAACTGTTGTAATAGAAAAGGAATTGAAATGAAAATAGGAATTATTGCGGCTATGCCAGAAGAACTGGCGTATCTGGTCCAGCATTTAGACAATGCCCAGGAGCAAGTTGTTTTAGGGAATACCTATCACACAGGAACCATTGCCTCGCATGAAGTCGTTCTTGTAGAAAGTGGAATTGGTAAGGTCATGTCTGCTATGAGTGTGGCGATTTTGGCTGATCATTTTCAAGTGGATGCTCTTATTAATACGGGCTCAGCTGGGGCAGTAGCAGAAGGTATCGCTGTTGGGGATGTCGTGATTGCTGACAAATTAGCCTATCATGATGTGGATGTCACAGCTTTTGGTTATGCTTATGGACAAATGGCGCAACAACCGCTTTATTTCGAATCAGATAAAACCTTTGTTGCCAAAATCCAAGAGAGTTTATCTCAATTGGATCAAAACTGGCATCTTGGTTTGATTGCTACAGGAGATAGTTTTGTCGCAGGAAATGACAAGATAGAAGCGATCAAGTCCCATTTCCCAGATGTTTTAGCTGTTGAGATGGAAGGGGCAGCTATTGCTCAGGCATCGCATGCCCTTAATCTTCCAGTCTTAGTCATCCGAGCTATGAGTGACAATGCCAACCATGAAGCAAACATCTCTTTTGATGAGTTTATTATCGAAGCTGGACGTCGCTCTGCCCAAGTCTTATTAGCCTTTTTGAAGGCTTTAGATTAAGCGAAAATTTGACAGTTTTTCTAGCTTATGATAAGATTTAAGTAAAGAAAAGCTAGAAAACGTTTCAGAGGATATTATGAGTATTGAAATGACCGTCAGTGAGATTGCAGAGGTCTTAGGATTATCTCGCCAAGCAATCAATAACCGTGTCAAAGAATTACCAGAAGAAGACACAGATAAAAATGACAAAGGGGTAACAGTCGTTACCAGAAGTGGCTTGATTAAGCTAGAAGAAATCTATAAAAAAACGATTTTTGAAGATGAGCCTGTCAGTGAAGATGTCAAGCAGCGTGAACTGATGGAGATTCTGGTTGATGAGAAGAATGCAGAAATTCTTCGTCTCTATGAACAATTAAAAGCCAAGGATCGTCAGTTATCAGAAAAAGACGAGCAGATGCGCATCAAAGACCGTCAGATTGCTGAGAAAGATAAACAACTTGATCAGCAGCAACAATTGACCCTTCAAGCCATGAAGGATCAAGAAAATCTTAAGCTAGAGCTGGACCAAGCAAAAGAAGAAGTCCAATCCACTAAGAAAGGCTTTTTTGCTCGTTTATTTGGAGGATAATCAAGGAGCTGTTTAGGTTAAATGCTAACCTGATGGCTTCTTTTATTTCTAATCTAAATAGTATAGTTGCTCAAGTAAAATAACAGTATAGGAGAGGTAGAAAATGGAACGATTAGAAGATTACATTGCTTTCGATTTAGAATTTAATCAGCATGAAGGACAAACACACTTGATTCAAGTATCGGCAGTGCGTTTTAGAGATGGTCAGGAAATCGATGCCTATGATTCCTATGTTCATACCAGTGTGCCTCTAAAAAGTTTTATAAATGGTTTGACTGGGATTACAGCCGAGACCTTAAAAGATGCTCCTCCAGTGGAGGAAGTCATAAAAGAATTCCAAGAGTTTGTGGGTTCTTTACCCATGGTAGGCTACAATGCTGCTAAAAGTGATCTACCTATTTTAGCGGATCATGGTTTAGACTACAGCCAGCAGTATAAGGTGGATTTGTATGATGAAGCTTTTGAACGTCGTAGTTCAGATTTACATGGCATTGCCAATCTCAAATTGCAAACTGTTGCCTCATTTCTTGGATTTCAAGGTCAGTCTCATAATAGCTTAGAGGATGCTCGGATGACGGCGCGTGTTTACGAGTCCTTCTTAGAGTCAGATCAAGCTAGAGAATTGTTAGAGACAGAAAGTAGCCTATCAAACAATCCTTTTGGTGGCTTGGACTTGTCTCAATTATTTGACTAGGAGTGCCTATGAAACCTGAAAAACCTAAAAAATTGGGTCTTAAACAGATTTACCTCAATCTTGATAAAATCCTCTTTCTATTTTTCTTGATTTTTATGATAGTGGAGTATTTGTGGGTACCATTCAATTCATGGTTGGCTAGCTTCTTATTAGATCAGACAGGTTATCTTTTTATTTCCTATAACAATGTCTTAGCCATCCTTACTCATTCTCCATTGATTAGTCTAGCTTTTTTAGCCTTGATTGTAATTAACCTTCTGGTTGCTTATTTTCAAATAGGACTCCTCTTTATTGGTGCTCGTCATCTCCTCTATCATGAAAAGCGAAGGCTAATTGAGTATATCCGCAAGGTTTTCCATGAAAGTTTTGGATTTATGAAAAAGCTAACTTGCGCTAAAGCCTTGTTTATCTTTTTCTATATAGCTATGCTTTTTCCTTTTATACGGAAAATGCTGAAGATTTATTATCTTAATAAAATCGTCATTCCAGAGTTTATCCAAGCTTATTTAGAAGATAAATATTGGATGTGGTGGTTGAGCATCCTACTTCTATCTCTTATCTTTCTCTATGTCTCTGTCAGATTGATGTTTGCCCTTCCGAAGATTGTATATGATCAGCTGACTGTTCGAGAATCAGTGATGTTTAGCTTGGAGAAAACCAAGAAGAGAGTTACTTTTTATGCTTGGAATTTATTTTACATCTTGCTCAAAGCACATTTATTATTTTATCTTCCTTTGATTCCTTTATTATTGGCTCAAACTTTGGTAGATGATATCACTCAGAGAGAGTCTCTGATTCTTGGTATTTTGAATTTTGTCATGATTAAAAATCTCTATTATATGGCTCTGACTTATTTTTTGGTTAAATTTGTTTCATTTTTGACAGGAAAGGAGCTGGATATGCTTCCTAGGAGAGAAAAAGATCACATCGTGCGATGGGGTGTCATGACTTGTGCCAGTCTTTTCTTTGCCTTAGAAGGTTATATTTATCTGGAGGCTCCCATGGTTCATCTACCTCAACTTATTTCTCACCGAGGGGTTTCCAATGCAAATGGGATTCAAAATACAGTAGAGTCCTTGGAAACTACAGCACAACTCAAACCAGACTTGGTGGAGACGGACGTGCAGGAAACAAAAGATGGGCAGTTTGTCATGATGCATGATGCTAACTTGAAAAATCTAGCAGGTATCAATAAAAGTCCTCAAGACTTAAACTTGGAGGAGCTTAAAGGGATTGATATTTTTGAAAATGGCTACCAGACTAAAATTTCAAGCTTTGAAGATTATCTCAGTCGAGCCAACGAACTTGGTCAAAAATTACTAATTGAAATTAAAACCAGTAAAAAAGATAGTCCAGACATGATGAACCACTTTTTAGCCCGTTATGCTGCAAAGCTCAAGATTTATGGACATCAAATCCAGTCTTTAGACTACCATGTTGTCGAAAAAGTAAGACAGTATGATGCCGAACTGCCAGTTTATTTCATCATGCCCTACAATTCTGTCTTTCCTAAAACAAGAGCGACAGGATATACTATGGAGTACTCAACCTTGGATGAATATTTTGTAAGCAAACTATGGACAACGGATCAGAAACTTTATGTCTGGACTGTCAATGATTCAGAAGCTATCAGCAAATCTCTTCACTTAGGAGTAGATGGAGTGATTACAGATGATTTGGAAAAAGTTCAGCGGGAAATAGAAGTAGCCCAAGAAGATCCAGAATATACGGATTTGCTCTTGAAAAAAGCATTGGAATTCTTTGAATTTTAGTAATAAAAAAGAGGAACGGTTGTTCCTCCCATGATAGGTAAGTATTCTGGCTCTTTGTCAACTGTAGTGGGTTGAAGTCAGCTAAGCTCGAGAAAGGACAAATTTCGTCCTTTCTTTTTTGATGTTCAGAGCGATAAAAATCCGTTTTTTGAAGTTTTCAAAGTTCCGAAATCCAAAGGCATTTCGTTTGATAAGCTTAATGAGATTATTAGTGGCTTCCAATTTTGCGTTAGAATAGTGTAGTTGAAGGGCATTGACAATCTTTTCTTTATCCTTTAGAAAGGTTTTAAAGACAGTCTGAAAAAGAGGATGAACCTGCTTTAGATTGTCCTCAATAAGTTCGAAAAATTTGTCTGGCTCCTTGTTCTGGAAGTGAAAAAGTAAGAGCTGATAGAGATTGTAGTGGTGTTTCAAGTCTTCTGAATAGCTCAAAAGCTTGTTAAGAATCTCTTTATTGGTTAAGTGCATACGAAAAGTAGGGCGATAAAAACGTTTATCGCTGAGTTTACGACTATCCTGTTGAATGAGTTTCCAGTAGCGTTTAATAGCCTTGTATTCATGGGATTTTCGTTCAAACTGATTCATAATTTGGACACGGACACGACTCATAGCACGGCTAAGATGTTGCACAATGTGAAAGCGATCCAGAACGATTTTAGCGTTTGGAAAAAGTCGCCTAGCTAAGTCATAATAAGGACTAAACATATCCATAGTAATAATTTTCACTCGACATCGGACGACCCTATCATATTTAAGAAAGTGATCTCGAATGACGGCTTGTGTTCTACCCTCAAGAACAGTGATGATATTGAGCTTATCAAAGTCCTGAGCAATGAAACTCATCTCCATCTCCCGAT
>NZ_VMLH01000071.1:0-1523 GCF_013276595.1 Streptococcus sp. 10824 | reverse complement strand
CCGCAATTTGTTCATAAGTTCGATATTCTCGTACATATTGAAGTCGCCATAAGAAGGTATTCTAGGCTTAGTTTAGGTTTTCGTCCCCCTTTTGCGTGTTTACCTTGATAAGCTGTTTTCAATACAGCTAACATCTCTTCAAAAGTCGTGCGCTGAACACCAACCAGGAGCTTAAATCGTGCATCAGTTAGTTGTTTACTTGCTTCATAATTCATAGAACTATTCTACCATATTTTGTTTCGCAGGAAGTCTATTATCAAAAGGTGTTGATATATGGGCTGTTTCAAGATTACTAAGGCATAAAGATATACAACAAATTATTCAAACTTACGGACATACTCTAAAAGAGGGTTATTGATAAATAGTATAGGAAGAGCCTTAAAATAAGGTTTTTTCTATTTATCGATTCCAGCAGGGGGTATGTAATTAGATACTATAGTAGATTGAAACTAGAATAGTGTATCTGGACTTCTAAAACATTACTAGAAATTGATTTGTCCTATTCCTATTTCATTTTACTATAAAAACCGCTCAACTGAGCGGTTTTCGTCTATTCATAGTAAGCGCGTCATAACAAGGTATCTATCATTCATGGAAGACCTCCTGTATACTATTAGTAAAGTAAAACGATTGGAGGATATTTAAATGCCACAACCTATTGTTCCTGTAGAGATTCCACAATCTCGTCCTTTTGATTCTAAAAAGAGAAATGATATTCTGCTTAAAATTCGTATTGGCAAGCTTGAAGTAAGTTTTTTTCAATCTCTCAATCTCGAAATGATAGAACAGCTTTTGGATAAGGTGTTGCTCCATGACAATTCATCTATCTAGCCTAGGGCAGGTCTATCTCGTATGTGGGAAAACGGATATGAGACAAGGCATTGATTCACTGGCTTATCTGGTTAAAACCCACTTTGAATTGGATCCTTTCTCCGGTCAAGTTTTTCTCTTTTGTGGTGGACGTAAAGACCGCTTTAAAGCCCTTTACTGGGATGGTCAAGGATTTTGGCTACTATATAAACGCTTTGAGAACGGTAAGTTGACTTGGCCAAGTACAGAAAAGGATGTCAAAGCTCTCACACCAGAACAAGTAGACTGGCTGATGAAGGGCTTTTCTATCACTCCCCAAATAAATTCATCAGAAAGTCGTGATTTCTATTGAAATGATGCCTTTCTTTTTAGTATAATAAAGTTAGAAAACAGAGAGGGAAGACGATGAAAGACTTATTAAAAATCATTCAACAACAGAGTGCTACAATTGATAGTCTCACCAATGAACTTACCCTTCTGCGTGAACAAGTGGCTTATCTAACGCAAAAGCTCTATGGAAAATCCTCTGAGAAAAGTGTTTGTCCATCTGGACAAGTCAGCCTTTTTGAGGAGGAAGCTTCATCTGATGAAGATGGAGAGGTTCCCAGTTGAAAGAGAAGAAATCACCTATAAACGTAAGAAAGCTAAAGGAAAACGTCAAGCTCTTCTTGCCCAATTCGATTCAGAAGAACTCCATCATCGCTTAGAGGATT
>NZ_VMLH01000070.1:0-12810 GCF_013276595.1 Streptococcus sp. 10824 | reverse complement strand
AGGTTGCAGATAAGACTGATGAAGTCAGTATCATATACATACGGCAAGGCGAAGCTAATGCGGTTTGAAGAGATTTTTGAAGAGTATAAAATTGAATTGCTTATAAAAAAGCTCCATACACTGGATGTGTATAGAGCAATGGGGCTTTATTTAATATAGAGTTCTTGATTTTTCAAGACAATTTCACGTACGCTCACAAATTTCTTGAGTTTTTTAAGTTCTTCTGGATGAGTGACGAGAGTGATAACATAACCTTCCTTGCCCATGCGACCTGTACGGCCAGCGCGGTGAGTGTAGGTTTCAATATCTCTAGGAATATCAAAGTTTACGACACATTCTAGGCTATCGATATCAATTCCTCGAGCCAAAAGGTCTGTTGCTAGAAGCAGGGTTAGTTGCTTGTCTTTAAACTTTTCTAAGATGACTTTTCTAAATTTGACATTAACATCACTAGCGAGGGAAACAGCTAATATATCCCGATACTGTAGTTTTTCCTCTGCACTTCCAAGGTCTGATAGGCTGTTAAAGAAGACCAGACCGCGGAAATCCTCCACATGAGCTAGTTTTCGTAGCATATCCACTCGGTGACGTTGGTCTACCTGCATATAGAAATGTTGGATGTTATCTAGTTTTTGGTCAGAGAGATCAATGGTACGTGTGTTTGGCGCAATCTTTTCTTGGTCAAACTTAGTCGTCGCACTCATATAGACGAGTTGGTGGTCACGCGGTGCGTAGTGAGTGATTTTCTCAACAAAGTGAATCTGAGAATCATCTAGCAATTGGTCGAATTCATCCAGGATGATGGTTTCCACATTCATCATCTTGATTTTTTTCAATTTAATGAGTTCAAAGATACGTCCAGGAGTTCCAATCAGAATTTCTGGTCCTTTTTTTAGGCGTTCAATCTGGCGTTTCTGGCTCGAACCTGATAAGAAGAGTTGGGAAGTCAAGCCGATAGTCTCAGCCCACGTTTTACATACATCAAAAATCTGTCCAGCAAGCTCTGTATTTGGTGCTAGAATCAAGAGTTGCTGCGCTTTTTTCTTTTGTAGTCTGAGAAGACTTGGTAGGAGGTAAGCTAGGGTCTTACCGGTTCCTGTTGGACTTACTCCTAGAAGATTTTCTCCTGCAAGAATGGGCTCAAATAGTTGAGTTTGAATGGGGGTAAATTCTTGGAAACCGAGTTGGTCACTTAGTTCTTGCCATTCAGTAGGTAGTTTGCTTTTCATTTTTCTGCCTCAAATCTAATGCCAGCAGTCTGGCGCATGGTATATAGTAGCTCATGAACAGAGCCAGCATCATCCAGCCAAGTCTGGTAGAGTGCCTGGTCTGGTTGCTGAATCATGTGTGCAAATGCAGTGACTTCCTCAGTCATCGTATGAGGAGCCTGTTGAATAGGGAGCTGGACTTGATTGCCTTGGTGGTCGGTAAAAATAGCTGAGCGAATATGCTCAATCGTGTTGAGGGTCAAGGTTCCATTTGTTGTGTAAATTTCGCAAGGAAGATTGGAAGTGATGTTTTTCCCAGCCTTGATATGAACTTGAAAGTCAGGGTAGAAGAGGATACCGTCTCCATTTAGGTCTATGCTATTGTCAAGCTGTTGAGCCATGTAGGTTGCGTCCTCAGCTTTTCCAAAGAGACGAACGGCAGCGTAGAGAGGATAAATCCCCAAATCCATAAGTGCTCCACCAGCAAAACGCTCTGAAAAGACATTGGGCGTATGCCCAGCCAACAAGTTAGGCATTTTGGAAGAATATTTGGCATAGTTGAAATCTGCCCCCAAAATTTGTTTGTCTGCTAAAAAGTTTTTGATGATAGTGAAAGCTTTTTCATGGTAATTACGAGCTGCTTCAAAGATAAAACAGTGATTTTTTTCAGCTGTTTGAACCAAATCCGGCCAGTCTTGTGGCTGAGTGACAGCTGGCTTTTCAAGAATGACATGTTTACCTGCAGACAAGGCAGCCTTTGCCTGAGCAAAATGCAAGGAGTTTGGACTGGCAATATAGACTACATCGAAGGAGCTCTTGAAGAAGTCTTCTAATTGATCAAATAGTTGGATATCCTGATAGCGAGAAGCAAAGGTTGCTGCGGTTTCAAGTTTCCTAGAATAGACTGCGACCAGCTGGTATTTCCCACTAGCATGGGCTGCTTCTATGAAGTGGTGGCTGATATCGCCAGTGCCAATGATACCTAATTTAAGCATAAATACTCCTTTTCTGATTTTAAATCCTTCTTTTATTATAACATAGATAGACGGGACTATCGAACAGAGGGGAAAAATTTCAAATAAGCGATTAGCTTTCTTCTGAAGAAAAGCTTTCTTTTACGAATAAATAGATAGAAGCATCAAATCTAGCAAATTAGATTAAAAAATGTGCTATAATAGAAGGAGGAGAAGGATGATTCTAAGACATCCGGGCATTAGCCCGACCAACGACTTGGTTGCTAAGAAAATTTTTAGCAATCCAGAAATCACTTGTCAATTTATTCGCGATATGCTGGACTTGCCAGCAAAAAATGTGACGATTTTGGAGGGAAGTAACATTCACGTCTTGCCTTCCCTGCCCTACTCGGCGCAGGATTTCTATACCAGTATAGACGTCTTGGCGGAGTTGGATAATGGCACTCAAGTAATCATTGAAATCCAAGTCCATCATCAGAATTTTTTCATCAATCGTTTATGGGCTTACCTGTGCAGTCAGGTCAATCAAAATCTCGAAAAAATTCGCCAACGTGAAGGTGATACCCACCAAAGTTACAAACACATTGCCCCAGTTTATGCTATTGCAATTGTGGATAGCAATTACTTCTCAGATGATTTGGCTTTTCATAGCTTTAGCATGCGCGAGGACACGACAGGTGAGGTCTTAACCATCACAAATAACGGTCAGGAAAACCATCTGGTTAAGATGGCTTTCTTGGAACTAAAAAAATACAGAGAAACCAGCAAAGACAAGGTTCGTAAACCATGGTTAGAGTTTTTCGGGAATAAACCCTTTACCCAGCAGCCCGAGCGAGCCATCAGCCAAGCAGATCAACTGCTGGACTACAAGAGTTGGTCCGAGGAGGATAAGAAAATGTTTAGTGAACAACGCAGGCGAGAAGAACAAGCCATGTTAGCACAGGACTATGCCTTAGAAACTGCTAGGGCGGAAGGGATTGAACAAGGACTGGAGCGCGGTCTTGAACGTGGGCGAGCTGAGGGCATTGAACAGGGAATTGAACGTGGACGAGCTGAAGGCATCGAACAGGGATTAAAAGTAAGTTTAGCAAATCTAGTTCGTCAAGGTCTTCTAACACCTGAGGTTGCGAGTGAGCAATTAGGCATGACTGTGGCTGAGTTTGAAGAACTATTGAAAGAGCATCATAAATAAGACCTAAAAAATACAGAGAAACCAGCAAAGACGAGGTTCGCAAGCCGTGGTTGGAGTTTTTTGGCAACAAGCCCTTTACCGAGCGAGTCATCAGCCAAGTAGACCAACTGCTGGATTAAAAATTAGGAAATATCGTGTAGAAAATAGTAACAGATTTTATCTCTTTGTGGGATGAAGTCTGTTTTTTTGTATGATGGGCAGGTCCTACATCTGAGTGGCAAGTTCTCCGTAGGTATCCGCTATTGGTTAATGCATAGCATATCTGAATGAAATAAGAACTAAACAAATCAGTCAGGAAAGTCAAAGTAATTTCTATTATAGTAGATTGAAACTAGAATAGTGCGCCTCTACTTCTAAAACATTGTTAGAAATCGATTTGACTGTCCTGATCGAATCGTCCTATTCTTATTTCATTTTACAATATAAAAGAAATAAATACGGCTGACTATCCTGATTTTTATAATCAAGCGATTACTGAAATAAGAAATGGGATAAAATAGATAGAGATGTTACATAAGAAATTGTAAGAGGTCTGTTCCCTCTTGATAAAATGACTCTCGCACCCAAAATAGCATCATATTCGGTGCAAAGGAGGTGCGATAGATGAACGATAAGCAGGAAATAGTAAACAGGATAGAAAATTTTGAATCGAATCAAGTTTTTATAGCAAATGATTTCTTTGAAATTGTAGGATATGAAACTGTTCGTAGTACATTAAATCGTCTTGTAAAAGACAAAAAGGTTACTCGCATTTTGAAAGGTAGTTATTATAAACCAAAATATATAGAACTGATTGGAGAGTATGCAATGGCCTCTGTGGATGAAGTTGCTGATGCTATTGCTAGAAAATATAATTGGACCATTGCTCCATCGGGAAACACAGCCCTTAATTTACTTGGTCTATCTACGCAGGTACCAGCAAAATGGATCTATATATCAGATGGAAGATATGCCAGTTTTAATGTTGGTAAGGCAAGAATAGAATTTAAGCATAGAAATAATGGAGATATTTCAAATATGTCAACCTTAACTGCAATGGTGATACAATCTGTCAAGGCAATGGGGAAAGAGAACATTACTTCTCAGCAGATTGACTACTTACGGAAAAAATTATCTGAAGAAGAAAAGTCAACATTACTAGCTGAAGGTAAAACTACAAGTGTCTGGGTATATAGTATTATCAAGAAAATATCAGAGGTATAGGGATGTTTGAGGATAAATCGACTGGGAAAAATAAATCAATTTCTCAGAATGTTTTTAGAAGTGACGGTGTCTATTCTAGCTTCAATCTACTAGAAATTCCATAGATAGAAAACTAGATGGTTCCTATAGATAGGGCTGATCTAGTTGATGTGAGATGCTTTGGCTTGCTAGAGGAATTGTGGATTGCCAAACTGTATCATTGAAATTATTGCTTAAATTTGTTATGATATAAATATGAATAAAAGTAGACTGGGACGTGGCAGACACGGGAAAAAGAGACATATATTATTGGCTTTGATTGGTATTTTAGCAATTTCTATTTGCCTATTAGGCGGATTTATTGTTTTTAAAATGTATCAGCAAAAAAGCTTTGAGCAAAAGATTGAATCGCTCAAAAAAGAGAAAGACGATCAATTGAGTGAGGGAAATCAGAAGGAGCATTTTCGTAAGGGACAAACCGAAGTGATTACCTATTATCCTCTCCAAGGGGAGCAAGTGATTTCGTCTGTTAAGGAGCTGATAAATCAAGATATTAAGGACAAGCTAGAAAGTAAGGACAATCTTGTTTTCTACTATACAGAGCAAGAAGAGTCAGGTTTAAAGGGAGTCGTCAATCGTAATGCGACGAAACAAATCTATGATTTAGTTGATTTTAAGGTTGAAGAGACTGAAAAGACCAGCCTAGGAAAGGTTCACTTAACAGAAGATGGGCAACCTTTTACACTTGACCAACTGTTTTCAGATGCTAGTAAGGCCAAGGAACAGCTGATAAAAGAATTGACTTCCTTCTTACAGGATAAGAAATTGGAGCAAGACCAGAGTGATCAGATTGTTAAAGGTTTCTCCGACCAAGACTTATCTGCATGGAATTTTGATTATAAGGATAGTCAGATTATCCTTTATCCGAGTCCTGCGGTTGAAAATTTAGAAGAGATAGCCTTACCAGTATCTACTTTCTTTGATGTTATCCAATCTTCGTACTTACTCGAAAAAGATGCGGCCTTGTACCAGTCTTATTTTGATAAGAAACATCAAAAAGTTGTCGCTCTAACCTTTGATGATGGTCCAAATCCAGCAACGACTCCGCAGGTATTAGAGACTCTAGCTAAATATGGTGTTAAAGCCACTTTCTTTGTGCTTGGGAAAAATGTTTCTGGGAATGAGGACTTGGTGAAAAGGATAAAATCTGAAGGTCATGTTGTTGGAAACCATAGTTGGAGCCATCCGATTCTCTCGCAACTCTCTCTTGATGAAGCTAAAAAACAAATTACTGATACTGAGGATGCGCTAACTAAGGCGCTGGGTTCTAGTTCAAAACTCATGCGTCCGCCTTATGGAGCCATTACAGACGACATTCGCAATAGCCTCGATTTGAGCTTTATCATGTGGGATGTGGATAGTCTGGACTGGAAGAGTAAAAATGAAGCATCTATTTTGACAGAAATTCAGTATCAAGTAGCTAACGGCTCTATCGTTCTGATGCATGATATTCACAGTCCGACAGTCAATGCCTTGCCAAGGGTCATTGAGTATTTGAAAAATCAGGGTTATACCTTTGTGACCATACCAGAGATGCTCAATACTCGCCTAAAACCTCATGAACTGTATTATAGCCGTGATGAATAAGCAAGAAAAAATAGGTTCTGTCAGATATGTGATAGACTTATTTTTTACAAAAGATAGTACTAATTAGCAAAAAAATTATGCTATAAATGATAAATAAAATAGAAGGAGAAGCATATGAATACCTATCAATTAAATAATGGAGTAGAAATTCCAGTTCTAGGATTTGGAACTTTTAAGGCTAAGGATGGAGAAGAAGCCTATCGTGCAGTGTTAGAAGCCTTGAAGGCTGGTTATCGTCATATTGATACGGCGGCGATTTATCAGAATGAAGAAAGTGTTGGTCAAGCAATCAAAGATAGCGGAGTTCCACGAGAGGAATTGTTCGTAACTACCAAGCTGTGGAATAGCCAACAAACCTATGAGCAAGCTCGTCAGGCTTTTGCAGAGTCTTTAGCGAAGTTGGGCTTGGATTATTTGGATCTGTATTTGATTCATTGGCCAAATCCAAAACCGCTTAGAGAAAATGACGCATGGAAAATCCGAAATGCTGAGGTCTGGAGAGCGATGGAAGACCTCTATCAAGAAGGCAAGATCCGTGCTATCGGCGTTAGCAATTTTCTTCCCCATCATTTGGATGCCTTGTTTGAAACAGCAAAAATTCTTCCAGCGATCAATCAAGTTCGCTTGGCGCCAGGTGTGTATCAAGAGGAAGTCGTAGATTACTGTCGAGAAAAAGGAATTTTATTGGAAGCTTGGGGGCCTTTTGGACAAGGAGAACTGTTTGATAGCAAGCAAGTCCAAGAAATAGCAGCAAATCACGGAAAATCGGTTGCTCAGATAGCCTTGGCCTGGAGCTTGGCAGAAGGATTTTTACCACTTCCAAAATCTGTCACAACCTCTCGTATTCAAGCTAATCTTGATTGTTTTGGAATTGAACTGAGTCATGAGGAGAGAGAAATCTTAAAAACGACTGCTGTTCAGTCGGGGGCTCCACGAGTTGATGATGTGGATTTCTAGAAAATCATAAAAAGAATTGTACATTATTCTAATTTTTGATATAATAGTCAGCAGGAAAGAAAGTCTTATGGCGTTCTTCAAGCGAGCTTGGGACAGTGGGAGCCAAGTAGGGCAAAATAATGAGCTGGCGCTTTCTGTAGTATTTTCAAAAACAATGAAGTAATAAATTAGGGTGGAACCGCGTTTCTGACGCCCCTAGGTTAAATCAACCTAGGATTGTCAGATGTGGTTCTTTTGCTTATTCAGTCTATTGTGTGAAAGAAAGGAGAGCCGTGGACAACCTTTATCTTGTAAAAGACGATAGTCAACTAGCTACATTTCGTGATTTTGTAGTAAGAAATACTGAAAAGTTGAAAGATTATCAATCTTTTTTAAAGAATGAACTTGCAGTCTGTGATTTACCGCAAGCCGTTATTTGGTCAGATTTTAATGCTGCTACACAGATTATTAGGGAAAGCGCTGTTCCAGCCTATACAAATAATAGACGAATGGTTATGGCGCCTGATTTAGCTGTTTGGAAAGAGTTGTATTTGTATCAATTGATGGACTACGAGTGTTCTGAGCAAACTCAAGCAATAGAAAGTCACTATCATTCTTTATCTGAAAATTTCCTCTTACAGATTGTAGGACATGAGTTAGCTCATTGGTCGGAGCATTTTTTAGATGATTTTGATGGTTATGACTCTTATATCTGGTTCGAAGAGGGGATGGTTGAATATATTAGTCGCAAGTATTTCTTTACAGAAGAGGAATTTCAAGCGGAAAAAATTTGTAATCAGTCTCTTGTAGAACTTTTTCAGAAGAAGTATGGTTGGCACTCATTGAATGATTTTGGTTCTTCGACTTATGATAAGAACTATGCAAGTATTTTTTACGAATACTGGCGTAGTTTTTTGACAATAGATAAGTTGGTAGAAAATCTAGGTAGTGTACAAGCGGTCTTCGATTCTTATCATTTATGGGCAAATACAGATAAAACTCTCCCCTTGTTAGATTGGTTTGTTCAGCAGAAATTAATTGAGAAAGAAATATAAAAACTAAAGGAGTAAATAATGTCTAAAAAATTAACATTTTACTGCGTCAGTGGCAGAAACCTCCTTACAGTCGGGCTGCTCCACGCTCAGCACTAGAGTGCCTGAGCTAGACGCAGTACTAACTCGTCTTGCCTCGTATGATCGACGAGGCAGACTCATGTCGCAAGTAATTTATATAAAAAGGAGTAAATAATGTCTAAAAAATTGACTTTCCACTGCGTCAATGGCAGAAACCTCCTTACAGTCGGACTGCCCCACGCTCAGCACTAGAGTGCCTGAGCTAGACGCAGTACTAACTCGTCTTGCCTCGTATAATCGACGAGGCAGACTCGTGTCGCAAGAAATCATTTTTTATTAAGGAGTATTCAATGTCTAAGAAATTAACATTTCACTGCGTCAGTGGCAGAAACCTCCTTACAGTCGGACTGCCCCACGCTCAGCACTAGAATGCCTGAGCTAGACGCAGTACTAACTCGTCTTGCCTCGTATGATCGACGAGGCAGACTCGTGTCGCAAGTAATTTATATAAAAAGGAGTAAATAATGTCTAAAAAATTGACTTTCCAGGAAATCATCCTTACTTTGCAACAATTTTGGAATGACCAAGGTTGTATGCTCATGCAGGCTTATGATAATGAAAAAGGTGCGGGAACGATGAGTCCTTACACTTTCCTTCGAGCTATCGGACCTGAGCCATGGAATGCAGCGTATGTAGAGCCATCACGTCGTCCTGCTGACGGTCGTTACGGGGAAAACCCTAACCGTCTTTACCAACACCACCAATTCCAGGTTGTCATGAAGCCATCTCCATCAAACATCCAAGAACTGTACCTTGAGTCTTTGGAAAAATTGGGAATCAATCCTTTGGAACACGATATTCGTTTCGTTGAGGACAATTGGGAAAATCCATCGACTGGATCAGCTGGTCTTGGTTGGGAAGTTTGGCTTGATGGGATGGAAATCACTCAGTTTACTTATTTCCAACAAGTCGGTGGATTGGCAACTGGCCCTGTGACAGCGGAAGTCACCTATGGTTTGGAGCGTTTGGCTTCTTACATTCAAGAAGTTGACTCTGTCTATGATATCGAATGGGCTGATGGTGTAAAATACGGAGAAATCTTTATTCAGCCTGAGTATGAGCACTCAAAATACTCATTTGAAATTTCAGATCAAGAAATGTTGCTTGAAAACTTTGATAAGTTTGAAAAAGAAGCTGGTCGCGCCTTGGAAGAAGGATTGGTGCACCCTGCCTATGACTATGTTCTCAAATGTTCACACACCTTTAACCTGCTTGATGCGCGTGGTGCCGTATCTGTAACTGAACGCGCAGGCTATATCGCACGTATCCGTAACTTGGCCCGTGTCGTAGCCAAAACCTTTGTCGCAGAACGTAAACGCCTAGGCTACCCACTTTTGGATGAAGCAACACGAGCTAAACTCCTAGCAGAAGACGCAGAATAGTGAGTAATACTGTGCTCTAAAATCGTTAGAGGCAAGTCGAAGACTTGCTAGAGGGATATGCACCGCCGTACTGTTATGTGGGGATTTTTGAAACCTTAGGTTCAAAAATCAGTCAGCTAAATCCACTTTGATGAGACTGTTGGAAATCTTGATCAATTTAGCATTAGATTTCCATACAGACTCACAAAGTTAGTTAGCGACATCCCCAGTACCTAAGGTGCATATCAAAAAAGATTGAAGAAAATGTAAAGGAAAAAACATGACAAAAAACTTATTAGTAGAACTCGGTCTTGAAGAATTACCAGCCTATGTTGTCACACCAAGTGAAAAACAACTAGGCGAAAAAATGGCAGCCTTCCTCAAGGAAAACCGCCTGTCTTTTGAAGCTATTCAGACTTTCTCAACACCACGTCGTTTGGCTGTTCGTGTGACTGGTCTTGCAGACAAACAGTCTGATTTGACAGAAGATTTCAAGGGTCCAGCAAAGAAAATTGCCTTGGATAGTGATGGAAATTTCACCAAAGCAGCTCAAGGATTTGTCCGTGGAAAAGGATTGACTGTTGAAGATATCGAATTCCGTGAAATCAAGGGTGAAGAATATGTCTATGTCACTAAGGAGGAAGTTGGTCAAGCAGTTGAAGCCATTGTTCCTGGTGTTGTAGATGTCTTGAAGTCATTGACTTTCCCTGTCAGCATGCACTGGGCTGGAAATAGCTTTGAATACATTCGTCCTGTTCACACTTTAACAGTTCTTTTAGATGAAGAAGAGTTTGATTTGGATTTCCTTGATACTAGGGGAGAGCGTGTGAGCCGTGGCCATCGTTTCTTGGGACAAGAAACCAAGATTCAGTCAGCCTTGAGCTATGAAGAAGACCTTCGTCGTCAGTTTGTAATTGCAGATCCACGTGAACGTGAGCAAATGATTGTTGACCAAATCAAGGCAATCGAAGCTGAGCATGGTGTAGGTATCGAGATTGACGCTGATTTGCTGAATGAAGTCTTGAACTTGGTTGAATATCCAACTGCCTTTATGGGAAGTTTTGATGCTAAATATCTTGAAGTTCCAGAAGAAGTTTTGGTGACTTCAATGAAGGAACACCAACGTTACTTTGTTGTCCGTGATCAAGATGGTAAACTCTTGCCAAACTTCATTTCTGTTCGTAACGGAAACGCAGAACATTTGGAAAATGTCATCAAAGGAAATGAAAAAGTCTTGGTAGCCCGCTTGGAAGACGGAGAATTCTTCTGGCGTGAAGACCAAAAATTGGTGATTTCTGACCTTGTTGAAAAATTAAACAATGTCACTTTCCACGAGAAGATTGGTTCCCTTCGTGAACACATGATTCGTACGGGTCAAATCGCTGTACTTTTGGCAGAAAAAGCAGGTTTATCAGCGGATGAAACAGTTGACCTAGCTCGTGCAGCAGCCATTTACAAGTTTGACTTGTTGACAGGTATGGTGGGTGAATTTGACGAGCTCCAAGGAATTATGGGGGAGAAATATGCCCTTCTTGCTGGTGAAACTCCAGCAGTGGCAGCTGCTATTCGGGAACACTACATGCCTACATCTGCTGACGGCGATCTTCCAGTGAGCAAGGTCGGTGCAGTACTTGCTATTGCAGACAAATTAGATACGATTTTGAGTTTCTTCTCAGTAGGCTTGATCCCATCAGGTTCTAATGACCCTTATGCCCTTCGTCGTGCGACCCAAGGTGTGGTTCGTATCTTGGATGCCTTTGGTTGGTACATTGCTATGGATGAGCTGATTGATAGCCTTTATGCTTTGAAATTTGACAGCTTGACTTATGAAAATAAGTCAGAAGTGATGGACTTTATCAAGGCTCGTGTTGATAAGATGATGGGTTCTACTCCAAAAGATATTAAGGAAGCAGTACTTGCAGGATCAAACTTTGTTGTGGCGGATATGTTGGAAGCAGCAAGTGCTCTCGTAGAAGCAAGCAAGGAAGAAGACTTCAAACCATCCGTTGAATCACTCTCTCGTGCCTTTAACTTGACTGAGAAGGCAGAAGGAGTAGCCACAGTTGATTCAGCTCTCTTTGAGAATGAAGAAGAGAAAACCTTGGCAGAAGCAGTAGAATCACTCGTTTTGTCAGGGACTGCCAGTCAGCAATTGAAACAGCTCTTTGCTCTTAGCCCAGTCATTGATGCATTCTTTGAGAATACCATGGTTATGGCTGAAAATGAAGCAGTCCGTCAAAATCGTTTGGCAATCTTGTCTCAATTAACCAAGAAAGCAGCTAAACTTGCACGTTTTAACCAAATCAATACCAAATAAAATCTGTTAAACGGATTAAATCTTATCATAAAGGAGAGAAACATGGATCCTAAAAAAATTGATCGTATCAATGAGCTTGCCAAAAAGAAAAAAGCAGAAGGCTTGACATCAGAAGAAAAAGTGGAACAAGCTAAACTACGTGAGGAGTACATTGAAGGTTATCGTCGCTCTGTTCGTCACCACATTGAGGGAATCAAAATTGTGGACGAAGAAGGTAATGATGTTACACCAGAAAAACTACGTCAGGTACAACGTGAAAAAGGATTACATGGTCGTAGTCTTGATGATCCAAATTCATAATATGTATTCTTTCTTTTTTAAAACTAAATGACTATAACATGAGATTTCCTTTCTCTTTTTACATAATACAATTTTAAAACTCCATTGAAACAGTTGTCTCTATAGAGTAGGAATTCCTGAAGAACAGCTTAGGTGACCTTCTTTATCGATGAGGATGGCTTCGATGCCCTCAAAACTTTCGACTTGCCAGAGGATAGAAGCATGTCTTTCTCCAAAGAGTCGAGTCGTTCAGATTTCGCCATCGACTGATTTATCAGAGATGATTGTTAGACTCGCTAGTTCCGTTTCAACAGGATATCCTGTTTGATTAGACTTCCTGCGAAACAATATATGGTAGAATAGTTCTATGAATTATGAAGCAAGTAAACAACTAACTGATGCACAATTTAAGCGCCTTGTTGGTGTTCAGCGTACCACTTTTGAAGAGATGTTAGCTGTATTAAAAAGAGCTTATCAAGGTAAACACGCAAAAGGTGGACGAAAACCTAAATTAAGCCTAGAAGACCTTCTTATGGCCACTCTTCAATATGTGCGAGAATACCGCACTTATGAACAAATTG
>NZ_VMLH01000007.1:0-35901 GCF_013276595.1 Streptococcus sp. 10824 | reverse complement strand
TCATTGGTATACAGACTCCTTCTCAAACTCGAAAATGAATCCCTTGTGTCTTATACTCAATGAAAATCAAAGAGCAAACTAGGAAGCTAGCCGCAAGCTGTACTTGAGTACGGTAAGGCGACGCTGACGCGGTTTGAATTTGATTTTCGAAGAGTATAATATACAACGAAAATCTTATGAGAAAATAAAGCTTTATCTTAAATAAACTTAGGAATCAGGATTTTATAAGATTTTCCAATAATATTAGTGTCAATAACAAGAAAAGAGGTATCTTATGACAACATTTACAATTCATACAGTAGAATCAGCGCCAGCAGAAGTGAAAGAAGTTCTTGAAACAGTAGAGAAAGACAACAATGGCTATATTCCCAACCTAATCGGTCTCTTGGCCAATGCACCGACTGCTTTAGAAGCCTACCGAACTGTCGCATCTATCAACCGTCGCAACAGCCTGACACCCGTTGAGCGTGAAGTGGTGCAAATCACGGCAGCCGTGACCAATGGTTGTGCCTTCTGTGTTGCAGGTCACACAGCCTTTTCAATCAAACAAATCCAGATGAATGATGATCTGCTTCAAGCCCTTCGCAATCGTACTCCAATTGAAACAGATCCTAAATTGGACACCCTAGCTAAGTTTACCTTGGCGGTAATCAATACCAAGGGTCGTGTAGGAGATGAAGCCTTGTCTGAGTTTTTAGAAGCTGGCTACAGCCAACAAAATGCCTTGGATGTGGTTCTTGGTGTCAGTCTAGCAAGCCTCTGTAACTATGCCAACAATCTAGCCAATACACCAATTAACCCAGAATTGCAACCTTATGCTTAATTCATATCTGAGTAAAATGAAGTCTGAAATAATCGGACTTCGTTTTTTTAAGTCCTCATTTAAGCGCTTTTATGCTATACTGAAACTAACATGATTATTGGAGGTTAGGATGAAAAAACTCCCCTTAGTATTTTCTGGTTGTTTGCTAGGTTTAGCAGGAGCTGGAAATCTTATTTTAGATATGTTGCCGGTTCTGTCCCATATTTTTAGTCTGACAGGTTTGATTTTGTGGATATTCTTTCTGATTTTGCATCTCTTTAATTGGAAGGAAACCAAGCAAGAATTGACCAAGCCCCCTCTTTTATCAGGGATGGCAACCTTTCCCATGGCTGGGATGATTTTATCAACTTATGTCTTTCGCGTATTCCCTCATCTTCCTTTGGTAGCGCAAGGGCTCTGGTGGTTTTCATTTCTCTTGGACTTGGCCTTGATTGCTGATTTCACCATCAAGTTTGCCTGTCCAGGTCGTAGGGTTCATGCGACTCCTAGCTGGACGGTTCTCTATGTGGGGATAGCGGTGGCTGCCTTGACCTATCCTCTGGTAGGCATCATCGAAATTGCCTATGCGACCTTGAGTTTTGGTTTTCTCTTGACCTTCTATCTCTATCCCCTTATTTATAGCGATTTAAAGAAACATCCACTCCCACTAGCCTTGCTTGGACAAGAAGGAATCTATTGTGCTCCCTTCTCTCTACTCTTGGCTTCTCTGGTTCGAGTTGGAGGAGCTAGCCTACCGACTTGGGTCTTGATTTTCATGCTTTTGGCTTCCCAATCCTTCTTTTTCTTTGTTTTGACTCGCCTACCCAATATTTTAAAACAAGGTTTTCAACCAGCCTTCTCAGCCCTCACCTTCCCGACTATTATCACAGCTACTTCGCTTAAGATGGCTCAGGGAATCTTGAAACTTCCATTTTTGGATTATTTGGTACTGGCTGAAACTGTTATTTGCCTAATCATTTTGCTCTTTGTATTAGGCGCTTATCTGATTTGGTTACGAAAAAAGGTCTAGCTAGAAATAGCTAAACCTTATTTTTTATGGTTTGATGACCTCAGCTCCACCCATGTATGGACGAAGTGCTTCTGGGATGGTCACGGAACCATCTTCATTTTGGTAGTTTTCAAGAATAGCAGCCACTGTACGTCCAACTGCAAGTCCAGAACCGTTCAAGGTATGGAGCAATTTCACCTTGCCATCTGCTTCATCACGGTAACGGATTTGGGCACGACGGGCTTGGAAATCTTCTGTGTTTGAACAGCTTGAGATTTCACGGTAGGTATTTTGGGCTGGAATCCACACTTCCAAGTCGTAAGTCTTCGCAGATGAGAAGCCCATATCTCCAGTAGAGAGCGCAACGACACGGTATGGAAGGTTAAGTTTTTGAAGAATGTTTTCAGCGTTGGTTGTCATTTTTTCCAATTCTTCGTAAGATTCTTCTGGTTTGGCAAATTTAACCATTTCAACCTTATGGAATTGGTGCAAACGAATCAAGCCACGAGTATCACGACCAGCTGAACCAGCCTCAGAACGGAATGATGGGCTCATAGCAGTGAAATAGATTGGCAGGTCTTTACCGTCAAGGATTTCATCACGGTAGTAGTTTGTCAGAGGAACTTCAGCTGTAGGAATAAGGACGTAATTGCTGTCGCTGAGTTCAAAAGTATCTTCCTTGAATTTTGGATATTGACCAGTCCCAAACATAGAATCGTGGTTAACCATGTAAGGCGTGATGACTTCAGTATAACCTTCTTTGCCATGCTCGTCCAACATAAAGTTGTAGATAGCACGTTCCAAACGAGCACCGAGGCCTTTATAGAAGAGGAAGCGAGCGCCTGTTACCTTGCCACCGCGTTCCCAGTCGAGGATACCAAGGTCTTCACCAAGATCCCAGTGAGCTTTTGGCTCGAAATCGAACTCGCGTGGAGTGCCCCAACGACGAACTTCCACATTGTCATCTTCGTCAGCCCCAATAGGAACGCTGTCAGCAGGGATGTTTGGAAGAGTAGTAGTAAATTCTGTCAATTTAGCATCGATTTCTGCCAATTCAGCATCCAAGGCTTTAACCTCAGCAGATAGAGTTTGCATGGCAGCAATCTTGTCATCTGCATTTTCCTTGTTGCGTTTGGCTTGGGCAATCTCAGCAGAAACTGTGTTGCGTTCAGCCTTGAGAGTTTCAACCTTGACCAAGATGTCACGACGTTTAGCGTCGATTTCTTTCATCTCGTTTAAGACAGCAGCATCTACACCACGTGTAGCCAATTTTTCTGCGACAGCATCAAAGTCTGTACGAATACGTTTGATATCTAACATAAGAACTCCTTTATGAAAAAAGCACACCTGACAAAGCGTTGGAGTGGCAGGGCCACGGTTCCATCCAACTTCACAGGTGTGCACTTGATTGTGTATGTAATTGTTATTAACGGTAGAATTTCACCTATCCCTCCTATCTGCTCGCAGCATCCGCAGACTTTCTGAAAGAAGAAGATAACCTACTTATCCGTTGCTATGATTATACTAAAGTTTCTACTTTTTTGCAAATAGATTTTTAAATTTTTGACCAATTGTCTGAATCAGGGTCGGAAGTTTGATGACCTTGTCATTACCCAGTTTTTCACGAGCAATTTTGAGAATGGCACCTGAGTCTTTTGAAGCAAAGAGGAATTTTCCTTTGTCTGTAAAGACTTCGAAGTGGCGACTGATTTTCCGCCCAGTGACATTGGCTCCAATTTGGTTGATATGGCTCCAAGGAATCTGGATAAATTGTTCAACATTGACATCGGGGTAAAATTCCAAAGCCTGATCTCCGACAAGGAATTTCCCAACTTTCCCAGCGATAGAGAGGTAGGAAGTGCCTGTCGTACTGAGGAGTACTGTTTTGTTAAGTGATTGAGCCATGCTTAGTCTTCCTTACTTTCTCCAAAAAAGGCATTGTAGAGGGCTTTAATTGCTGCTTTCTCTTGGTCTTTATTGACAACAAACATAATAGAAACTTCACTAGAACCTTGAGACATCATCTGGATGTTGATTTTGTTTTCAGATAGAGCGCGTGTCGCAGTAGCAGTCACTCCGATATGGCTCTTCATTTTTTCACCAACAATCATAATGATAGAAAGGTCGTGTTCGATTTCTGCATGATCTACTTTAGCCTTTTGAACCAACTGACGAAGGATTTCTTCTTCCTTGATAGGAGTTAGTTCGCGAGAACGGAGAATGATAGAAAGATCGTCGATACCTGTTGGCATATGTTCCCAACCGATGTTAAGATCTTCAAGGATTTGTAGAACCTTGCGTCCAAATCCAACTTCACGGTTCATGAGGTATTTCGACATGTTAATGCTGACAAAGCCTGAGTCACCAGCAATTCCCACAACTGGAAATTCATCACTACTGTGTTTTAGAACGATACGAGTACCTGGGTGGTCAGGGTTATTGGTATTCTTGATAACCAGAGGGATTTTTCCACGGTAGGCAGGAAGAAGAGCTTCGTCATGAAGAACTGAGAATCCTGCATAGGCCAACTCACGCATTTCACGGTAGGTCAACTCAGGGATCGAGTGTGGTTGGTGGATAATACCAGGGTGGGCTGCAAAGATACCATCAACGTCCGTAAAGTTTTCATAGAGGTCGGCTTTTACACCTGCAGCAATGATAGAACCTGTAATATCAGAACCTCCACGTGAGAAAGTACAGATTTGATTTTCCTTGGTAACTCCAAAGAAACCAGGAATGACAAGAACTTCATTTGCATTTGTCAATTCTTCAATCTTGTCATAACTTGATGGAATGATGCGAGCGTGACCAGGTTCACTTGTGACCACAATCCCAGCTTCTCTAGGGTGCATATAGCGTGCATCGATACCATTTTGGTTAAAGTAGGCAGCAATCAATTTGGCATTGTTATTTTCACCGGCTGCTAGGAAAGTATCGTAGAGAAATTCATTTTCTTCGATAGGAAGAGTGGCTAAGGCGCGAATGCTTTTTGAAATTTTTTCTAGCACAGCTGGTTTCAGTCCTAATTCACTAACCATAGCAGCATAGCGGTCGATAATCCAGTTTTGGCTCTTGCTAATATCGTTACCAGCAACATAGTCGCGGTAGTATTTAATCAAGGCATCCGTAACCTTAGTATCTTCAGCATTGCGTTTACCAGGCGCAGAGACGACTACAAAACGACGCTCTGGATCGCTTTTAACGATGTTTAAAACTTTTTCTAATTGACCAGCAGAGGCAAGAGAGCTACCTCCAAATTTAACAACTTTCATAAGAACTCCTAAAGTAAGTATTTTATACGATTATAGCAGAAAGAAAGTCTTTTTTCAATGAAGAAAATGCTATCTTGTTTGGGTGTTTAAACTGCTCGGAATTAGTGTCTATACATCATTATTTTAATCTACTATATTATTTTAGTGTGTAATGTATCGAGGAGATTGAGTCTGTAATACTACCATATAACTTCTCAAATATTGTCATAAACTAGTTTAAATTCCCTAATTACTTTGTTCACATTTACCTTCGATATATTATATCCCATAGTTATAGTGGAAAATACTATTGTTCCGATAAGTGATAGATGTTGTTCCGACTTCCTTGCTATTGTTCCGACAAGGTGATATAATGTGACAGAACGGAGGGATAAAAGATGTATATTACAGTGAAAGAAACCGCTGAAAAGTGGGGAATATCTGACAGAAGGATAAGAATTTTGTGCTCAGAAGGGAAGATTCACGGTGCATATCAAGAGGGAAGAACTTGGAAAATACCATGTGACGCAGTAAAGCCGACAGATGGGAGATATAAGACTAAAGAATCACTCATTCTAGTCTTGGAAGATAAATTAGAAACTCTAAAAAAACGACGTCCTTTAACTGAAGGGGAAGTGGAAAGATTAAATGAAGAATTTTTAGTAGAATATACATACAATTCTAATGCTATTGAAGGGAATACACTGACTTTACGTGAAACAGACATGGTTCTTAGAGGACTTACAATTGACCGAAAATCCTTAAAAGAGCATTTGGAGGTCATTGGACATAAAGATGCTTTTGATTATGTAAGGCAACTGGTTCGTGAAAATGTTCCAATAACTGAAAAGATTATAAAAGATATTCACTATTTGGTTTTGGCAGACAAGAAAGAAGATAGAGGTGTGTATAGAAGGGCTCCAGTTCGAATTATGGGAGCAGCTCATGAACCTGTGCAACCCTATTTAATTGTTCCTAAGATGGAAGAGTTACTGGAACGATATGAAAATAGCAAAGAAGATATTGTTACTAAACTTGCCCGTTTTCATATTGAGTTCGAATCTATTCATCCCTTCATTGATGGAAATGGAAGAACGGGGAGGTTGTTGCTTAATTTGGAACTGATGAAAGCAGGTTATCCACCTATTGATATAAAATTTACTGATAGATTAAAATATTATGAAGCTTTTGACCACTATCATTTAAAGGATGATTTATCAGCCATGGCAGATATGTTTGCTCTATATTTAAATCAGAAACTAGATTTATATTTATCTATTTTAGATAAATGAGAATAAAAGAATTCCGTAGAACTTCAAATTTTTGTCAATAGAGCTCTTTTAAGATAATCTAATCTATAGACTAGGCTGGTTCGGTATCTTTCTGAAAAAATCCTTAACAAACGCCAGCAAAAAGTTAGCGTTTTGCTGTTCAAATTTGTAAAAATAGTATATAATAATACTGTCTCAAAACTTGTCTTTTGATAAGCTAGGGAACAAAAAGAAAAAAACATATCCTTTCCTTAAATACTAAAATATTTAAGGGGGGGTATTTTTTAGTACCTCCAGAAAGGAAAAACGAGAGGTAAGATAATGAGAAAATCATATCGTGATGATAACGGGGAAAAGATTTTCCGTTACTCTATTCGTAAATACCACTTCGGTGCTGCCAGCGTTGCTGTTGCGGCATTGATGTTTTTTGCGAATGGGGCTGTGGCGGCGAGTGAAACAATTACTCCAGTTACGGCAAGTGATGTCGTTACGGCAGGTTCTGATGGCAATGCAGATGGAAATCCGGCGTTCTCGGATGAGGGAGACTCCAAGAAAGCTCTGACTGACCAGCCAGCTGAACTCAAACCATCCGATGAGCTAAAAGCAAAAGAAGCGCCAGCTGAGGAAACCAATCAAGGGCAAGCAGGAGCCGAGCCTAACTCTGCTCAGTCCGAGACAAATCCAGCTAACCAAGAACCTCCTCAAGCAGGAGAAGTAAGAGAGCAAGAACAGCCGACCGTCGCTGATACGACAGCAGCCAAATCGACTCAAGGTAATCTGCAAGCTTTGTTGGCAAAACTAACGCTTAGCTCAATGCAGGAACTCCATGCTGAAGTGGAAACGCGCCTAGCAGCAGCTAAGGCAGTTTTGGAAGATCCAAAAGCGACGCAAGCGCAGGTTGATGAGCAAGCAAGACTGATGGCTGAGCTTACGAGCCGTGTCAATCAAGCCTTGACACCTAGCCTAGAAACTCCAACAATCTTGGAAAAAGCAGGTCTGACATCTACAGGTTTGGCATCTACTGGACTAGCTACTCCAGAGGGAGCTACGACTGCGCAAACAAGTGGAGGAAAAGGTCGTAGAAGAACTTTGAGCGAGCCTACGTCAGATGAAAATCAAAGCATGCCATCTGCTGGAGGGGACTCAACAGGTTCTGGAGCTGGCTCTCAAGCTACTCCACAGACGCTCCCAACCTACACAAATACAGAAGGTAAAAATGGTGTTTATGGACTAAAAGATGAATTAGAGTTCATCACTGAGCAACTCCGAGCTAACGGAGCATCGGCAGATAAAATCCAAGTAGCCAAGGCAGCTGTTGATAAGTTCAATGAAGCCTTCTCTAAAGGCGACACCATCAGTCAATCAGATTTTGATGCGGCCTTAGCAGACCTGAAAAAATCACGTGAACTGATTGAAGGAGTCCTCTCTGAAAAAGAGGCTAATGGAGTGGTTGCTTCAAGTCCCCTTGAACCACGAGCTTTGAATGGTGGTTCATCTGACTATGAAGCTATTCCAACTGAGGATGAATCAGCAAGAGCTGACAATGTAACCATCCAACCGCGCACCAACGCTACAGGATGGTCAGGTTTCCGCTCGATGCCAGCAGGAGCACGAACACGTAATGCACGTTCTGCTGACCAAAATAGAGCAGGAACGGGAATTTATAAAAATAAATATAGATATTATTTTGAAAGAGGTCAAGACCCTGACAGTCCTTATAGTCGTTATACTCTTGCTTTCTTTAACTTAAAAAGACCTCAAGGTGCAGGGATACCTGAGTTAGTAAAAGGCTTAGAAAGCTATTTAACAGCAAAAGTTACTCCAACAGGGAATGGATTTAATTGGGATATTGAAATTAACAAGGGTAGACAATCTGTAGATGGACTTAGCTTTATTTTTACTGTACCTAGTGGACAAATTATAAAACCAGGTACAGTAACTGTAACTAAAACGGATGACCTAGGTACTACTTCGCACTCTGCTAGTGCTAGTGGAAGTGATGATGAGCTGAGCGCATCTTTACAAAGGGCTAATGCACAAAATGTAGCTAAAGGAACGCCAGTTAATACGAATGCACAGAATATTGGGCGTCATTCGTCACAACCAAATTATTATAGTGTTAGGACGCTTCAGGATTTTGTAACTGGAGAAGGTGGAAAGTTTGGAGATGCTTACTACTCTAGGGGTGGTGGAGAAAACAGAGGTAGGTATGACGAATTTCATGATGCTTCGGAACTTCTTTTAGGAGATGCTAAACTAAAACAAGTTATAGATTCTAGGGGAACGACTTATTATGGTCGTGTAGCTGGAAATAACAAATACCGAATTGCTTTCCAAACTACAGGAAATGATGATTTAGATAAGTTATCATATCTAGCTGCTATAAAAGGATTTATAAATGGTAGAGCTAACTATGGTTTAGTTTTACATGCCAGAACGAATTCTGAAAAAGGTTTCGCAGATGGAACGAAATTCCGCCTTAAAGGGAATGGATACTACGAAGTTGATAAAAATACCGCTTACTTCACAAATAGTGGTTTATATGGAGAAGGTAGTGTCGTTAAAACAGATGGTAACAATAAAGTTTACTCTTATGCTAAATATGATGATAGACCTCTGGACTCTGGAGTTAAGGGAGTGTTAACTAGTAGTAAGACTAGAGGTTCAGACGGAGCATTCGAGCTTGATGTAAAATCGTATAGCGAATATGTAGATGAAGCTGATAGGGGACTAGATAAAGAAACAGCTATACACGATGCAGAAGCTGCAGGTCAAAATATTACTTGGTACAAAGGTGCGGATGAAATCAGCAAAGAAAACCTAACAAAAGATGCTATCTCTACACCTGGTGTTCATACTTATAAATATAAAGTTTCTTATAATGATGGTTCTTATAATGATGGTTCTTATAATGATGGTACAATTAATTTTGTAACAAAACCGAAGAAACCAACTATTGATACAAACTTGAGCACAGCGGCTGGGACAACTACGAATATTAGAGTATCCAATGTGGATAGCAATACGACTGTTGAACTCTATAAAAAAGGCAATAAGGGACAAAGCGACACCCTGGTATCTAGTATCTCTTCAGGGAACCAAGGAGGAACCGTTACTTTTAACAATATCACTGTTGACTATGCAAATTATTACGTCAAGCAAAAGGTTAACGGCACTTGGTATGGACAGGATGGTACAAAACGTGAGGGTGTCTATTCAGACCAATCGTCAGAAAAAGATGCATCAGCAATTGTTATAGAGCGTATCGGTGCTATTGGTGGACAAAACGATACAACATGGAAGGGTAAACCTGCTTTAAATAACATTACGGACTTTAACCTACCAGCTGGAAGTGACGTTTTGATAGGATTTCGAGCTAAGAGTCCAAAAGGGCTTAAGAGCTTGAATATCACTGTTTTGGGTGGGCTAAAAGGAAAAAGTGAAGAATATTATGGACAACAAGGCGACACGACACTAGGGGTCAACTTAAGATCTCCAGGAGGAAACTCAGGTGGTTATTCTGTCATCGTCACTGCTACTGATCGTTTAGGGAATGTAAAAGAATACCGAATGGGTATAAATTTCCCGCCAAACTCAGGTAGCTTTGAGAAAAATCCAACAGAAGACTATATCACCACTCCAGAAAAACTCAAAGGTAAGGCTCTGGTTCCTCTCGCAACAGAACAGCCACCAATTGTTTTAAGAGTTGAAGGGATCCATGCCAGCAATTCAACTGGAATCGACAAGGCTAACCAATGGAGAGTCTTCTTGGTAAATGGTGGTAAAAATGTTGAAGATAGAGAAAGTGGTAGTCAAAAAGCAGTTGATTTCCAAGATCATATTGTAGCAGAAACGGTTCTCAAAGAAGGTGGGGTAGCTGAATTTGTATCTGCAGATCCGGCAAGACCGTTCAAGAAGGAAAACTTGGGAAGGAAACCTCTGCGTATAGTTGTAGCCGCGGTCAATAGAACGACACATCAAATTGTTGATAAGTACGTCTCTGCTTTGAGTGATGACACTCTGGAAGCTACTTACCCTCAGTTTACTAAGAGTCCAGAACTATACAAGGGAACGAATGAAATTACAGCTTCTATCGGTCGCTTACAAGCGGATAAGGCGCAAGTTCGCTATACAGATGAAACTGGAATGGACAAGACTGTTGGTTTTAGCAAGGTCAATAGTCGTTGGGAAAAAGACAATCCGAATCAAGATACCACTATCGTCGTAACAGAAGATGCTGGAAATACAGGAACAGCAACGGTTCATATCCCTTACGGTACAGCTAAGAGAGGAACAGAAATTTTTGCTAGCCAAAAAGTAGATGCCAATACAGAATACAGTGAGGAAAGCAAGATAGAGGTACCGACAGGTCCAACGGTTAAACATCCAAACAAACCAGAGATTAGCCAAAGCCCAGAAGACTTGGATGTAACCATAAAAATAGGACAAGGAAATGCGAATAGAGCAACTGTATTATTTAGTGATTCAAGGAACTCTTTCCGAACTTTCATGCTTTCTAAAAAAGGAAGCAGTTGGGAGAAGGATCAAGCGCAAGCGGTTCCAGAGGTCTCTGTTACAAGTACTAACGATGGAACAGCCCTAGTTCGTATCCCATATGGAGTAGCTAAAGTTGGAACACAAGTTGTAGCCAATCAGAGAAAAGAAGGACAAACCAATCCATCTGAGAATGCCTTTCATAAAGTTTTAGGACGCTTGGAAGGCTTGACAAATACAGCTCAAGCTGATGGTTCAGTTGATATTACTGTACCAGATACGGCTACGAAGTTTGATTTGACCTACCACAACCAGCAAAATAATATAACTGAAACACTTCACTATAACAAGGATGCCCAAGGACGTTGGGGAATTGTGACAGATATCACTGCTAACGGTAATCGCTTTACCTTGCCAAAAGGTTTGGTGGCTGACGGGACAACCGTTTCGGTCATCGCATCAAATGACGATAGAACAACTACTACAGTAGAAAGTAAAGCCAAGTTTGAACAGCCGAGTGCAACGACTAGTGCGACACGTCAAAATGGTGATGTAGAAGTTACCTTACCAACAGATGCAGAAGATGTGACCTTAACTTATAAGAACAAACAAAATACCAGCACCACAGTAACACTGGCTAAACAAGGAAATACTTGGAGTTCTTCAACAAACTTACCAGATGGTGTCAGCCTAGCAAATGGTAAGGTTACATTTGACTACACAAAACTAAACAGAGATACAGCTATCACAACAGACTCTACTAGAGGACAAAATGATGTCAAGTCTCAAGCAAATAGCGTAAGTCACAATATCCCAGAACACACTGCTCCAACAACCCAAAACGTTGTTATCGCTGCAGGTGCGACACCTACAAATGAGCAATTAGCTACAGGTGTAACAGTCGCAACCAAACAATCCGTTGTAGCAAAAGAGACACAAACTGCTATTGCTGCAGGAACGACTAAAGTTGTTGCAACTACCTTGACTTACCAAGATGGGTCAACAGAAGATGTAGATATAACGGTTAAATCAAGACCAAATACTCCAACAGTAACTAAGAGTCGAGAAAATCTTGTTGATGAAGCTTTGGAATCTACAGCGCGTAGCATTTCAGGGACAGCAACTCCAAGGGCAACTGTAACAATCACCTTGCAAGATGGAACACACCGTACTGCGCAAGCGGATGAAAACGGTGCATGGAGTTATGCTCTAAAAGATAGAGAAGTGTTATCATATACACCTAATGGTTTTAATAACAATAGAACGGATACTCTAGGGGTTAATGCAACTCGTGTTAAAGTTTCGCAAACGGTAGACAATATTTCTTCTGCTGAAAAAGAGATAGATGTTTATCTAGGAAATGCCAATGTGGTAGGAGCGGTAGCGGCTGGTCGTGATATTGATTTGAGCATTCCACACGATGCGTACACAGTGGCAGTAAAAGTGGCAGGTAGAGGAAGTGATATCGGAATTACTCGAGATGCTACAGGAAACTGGAGAATTGTGGATGCTAGAGATCGTGATGCTATAGAGATTGTTCAAGGTAGTGCGAATCAGGATCCGAGTCGCATAAATCTAACACTTAGGTTGAAAAACACCGATCCAGCAAGTACACCTAGCTTTAGGCTTCAAAAAGGTGATAACAAGATAGAGACACGTGTTCATGTACCGATAGGTGATAATATTTGGGGTAGACCTGCGAGCGGATGGGTTGGAAGCTCGGTAACCAATACACTTCCAACAGTAGAATGGCAGTCTGGAAAAGAAGTTCAGGAAGGTCAAACCATTCCATCGCCAACGGTCGATGAGTTGAAAGATTACTTTGTAGGGCATGACGCTGAGGATGATGCAGGTAAGACAGTAGGATACGGAGCTTCTTCACAAAGGAACTTACGTGTTCGTGTATTCACTGGTCGAGATACTGCTCGCAATATCGAGGGAACTTCTGTCAGTGCTCAAGCAAATGGTCGAATCGCTCCAGGTAACTATACTCTTGTTTTATCAACACGAGATGCTGCAGGAGAAGAGTCTACTACACTAGAAAAAAATATTGTTATTCAAAGCTATGCGGACTATTATCGTAACACTGTCAAGTACCCAAGAGCTGAAGAAAAAGTCACCTATAATGATACAGCAATCGCGAATGGTAACTTTACACCAGCAGCCAAAACAAGATTTAAAGATAAAATTCAAGAGCTAAATGGTACGGTACTGCCAGCAACAACAACCTATACAACTGGTAATACAGATGATAATAATAAAGTCGCTGTGCTTGGCTTCCCAGATGGATCTACTATTGATATTTCGCATGCGGTTGTAGCCAAACCAACAGAGCCGACATTTACTAGGACCGCTGGTGATGAACATGATCCTAAGTTACAAGATATAGACCGTGTAGTTAGAGGTACGGCGCTTCAAAGTGCTACGAAGGTTGTATTGACCTTACAAACTGGTAAAACTGTTGAAATTGACGCTAATAACGGAAAAGACCCAGCTAATCTTCAAACAGGCGAAGGTGCACTGAAAAATGGTGTCTGGATCTATAAACTAGAGAATAATATGTACTTACGTCAAACAGAGCACACAGCTGAAATTGGCTCGTCAGACCAACCTGTTAAAGTAAAACAAATTGTCTTTACTGCCGAAAGCGATGAAAGCAAGATTTATGTAGCTAAAAAGCGTAATTTCGAAGGTAAAACCATTACAGCAGCTAAGGGAAGTCAAACTCTGACTGCCTTGAAAGCAGATGCTCGAAAAGGCATTAAATATACTGAAAACAATGTAGAAAAAGACTTCCCAGGTGACTTTACAGCTAGATGGAAAGACGGACAGCCTGATATTGAAAGGGTTGGAACAAGAACATATAAGGTTCGATTATCAGAGACTGGTTCAAGTAGGGTCGACGAACGCGGTGTAAAGATTACAGTTACCAATCCAGCACCAGCAGAGTTGACTCATGAGAACAAGCAAAATGGTACAACTCGTATTAAGTTACCAGATGATGCGGATAGAGTTGTATTTACAATTCCTGGCGATAACCAGTTAAATGATGTGACTGTCACACACTCAGAAAGGGATGGATGGACAGTACCAGCTAACTCTGTACTTACAAAAGATGGTGACTATCTGGTTGTTAAGTCGAAAGATGTTGGAGGAACTCGCAACATTACAGCTGTCGCCACTAAAGGTGAAGGAAATCTTAAGAGCGCAGAAACAGCAGCGTCAATTACGGTGCCTGAACATCAAGTTGAAACTAAAAAAATCAGAAAAGTAAAAGGTACAGCATTGACAAATACTGACTTATTAAAAGCAGTAGAAGTTGATAATAAAAAATCTGCGAAACTTAAAGTAGGAACAACAGAGCCAGAAACAGTAGGTTTTCATGAAGTAGATGTTACTGTAACTTATAATGATAAATCGACAGAAGATGTGAAAGTAGCTTATGAAATTCTTGAGAGCACAGTAGAAGTACCAACGACAGGAATCGAGGGAGAATACCCACATCCAACCGTAGACCTTACAGGTAAACAAGTAGGAGACAAGGTACCATACACACCACAAGACATTACAGGCAATGATGGTAAGGTATGGAAACCGAAGAATCCAGCAGCAATTGAAATTGTAGTAGGTCAAACACCACCGAGCGTTGAATATGTAGCGAAAGCAACGGATCAAGGCACAGTAGAAGTACCAACGACAGGAATCGAGGGAGAATACCCACATCCAACCGTAGACCTTACAGGTAAACAAGTAGGAGACAAGGTACCATACACACCACAAGACATTACAGGCAATGATGGTAAGGTATGGAAACCGAAGAATCCAGCAGCAATTGAAATTGTAGTAGGTCAAACACCACCGAGCGTTGAATATGTAGCGAAAGCAACGGATCAAGGCGATAAGAAATCTGAAGCTAAGAAAGAAATCGACCAAGCGGCTGAGACTAAGAAAGCTGAGATTGATAAGCGTACCGACTTGACGAAAGAAGAGAAGGACAAAGCGAAAACTGATGTTAATACAGCAGCAAAAGACGCTAAGAAAGCTATTGACGACGCGACAACTAACGATAAGGTAGAAGAAGCGAAGACTAATGGCACTAAGGATATCAATAACATCAATCCAACTGGCGATAAGAAATCTGACGCTAAGAAAGAAATCGACCAAGCGGCTGAGACTAAGAAAGCTGAGATTGATAAGCGTACCGACTTGACGAAAGAAGAGAAGGACAAAGCGAAAACTGATGTTGATACAGTAGCAAAAGACGCTAAGAAAGCTATTGACGACGCGACAACTAACGATAATGTAGATGAAGCGAAGAATAATGGCACTACCGCTATCAATAACATCAATCCAACTGGCGATAAGAAAGCAGCAGCTAAGAAAGAAATCGACAAAGCGGCTGAGACTAAGAAAGCTGAGATTGATAAGCGTACCGACTTGACGAAAGAAGAGAAGGACAAAGCGAAAACTGATGTTGATACAGCAGCAAAAGACGCTAAGAAAGCTATTGACGACGCGACAACTAACGATAAGGTAGAAGAAGCGAAGAATAATGGCAATACAGCTATCGATAACATCAACCCAACTGGCGATAAGAAATCTGACGCTAAGAAAGAAATCGACAAAGCAGCTGAGGCTAAGAAAGATGAGATTGATAAGCGTACCGACTTGACGAAAGAAGAGAAGGACAAAGCGAAAACTGATGTTAATACAGCAGCAAAAGACGCTAAGAAAGCTATTGACGACGCGACAACTAACGATAAGGTAGAAGAAGCGAAGAATAATGGCAATACAGCTATCGATAACATCAATCCTCAGCCTGCTCCTCGTCCAAATCCAACACCAACTCCACGTCCTGAAGACAGTACTAACACTAACAACGGTGGTAACACTAATAACAGTGGTAACACTAATAACGGTGGTAACACTAACAATGGTGGCAACACCAACAATAGTGCTAATACTGACAACGGTGCGAATACCGACGACAATAGCAGTAACAGCAATACTAGTGGCGACACTAATAATAGTGCTAACACTAACAATGGCGGTACTGACACCCCTGCTGACAGCAATAGCAATAGTGTGAAACCAGATAACAGCGGTAATACTCCAGCTCAAGAAACACCAGTTTCTACATCTACTTCAAACAATTCAGGCACCACAGTGACTCCTAGTGAGACTCGTCCTGTTGACAAGTCTGAACTTGCTCGATTGGTTGAAGAACTGGAAACTCGTTTGAAAGACTTGGATGGTATTGATAAATCTGTCATCGACGCTGCGAAGGTCATTCTCGGAGAGGGTCAAGAAGCCCTTAGAAATGCTGACTTGACAGAGACAGGCTTGAAAGAGATGACTGCCAAGGTCAAAGAAGCACTCGAATCCTTGAAAGGCAAGCAAGCAACTAAGGATGAAGAAGAAACGAAAGAAACAAGCAAAGAGCAAGGTCATCTTCCATACGGTACGATGATTGGCAGCCTGCTCGCCCTTCTTGGTCTCCTTCTCTTCCTCATCGCGCGTCGTAAGAAAGAGTCAGAACTCAAGAAATTGACCAAGGAATTGACTAAGGTTCTGCAAGAAAGCGATCTTACAAGTGTAGATGCGAAAGTTCTCGACCAAGCACGAGAAGCTCTCGCTCAAGCGGTTGCCTTCCTAGCCAATGAGAAAGAGTCTGACCACACAGAAGATGAGTTGATTGAGAAACTCAAAGCTATTCTTGCTCAGTTAAGATAAGCGACATGTGAAATATCGCAGGCGACCATAGAAGTTACTACATTGCTGGATAATAACTATAGGAAAAGTTAGTCGCAAACCTGTAGTGGGAATATACCAGCTTCTAGCGGGGAAGTGGTTCTGGGAACAGGGCACCGTCTTTTGGATGGGAATGTTTCCTCCTTAGTACAAGTAGAAGCCTTTGATGGTAGAGTAAGATAAAGAAGAAACACGAGACAAGTAAGATAGTTCATGAAATGGAACTGAAAATTGCTGGTGTGGACTCTTGAAGGAAGTAATGGATAGAAAGAAGTTGAAAAGCGTCTTTCTATCCATCTTTCTTCGGGAGTCTATGTAAGCGTTTTCTGTTCTAAAGCGAGCCTTTCCAATCGGCTGAGACACTTTCAGTCAATTTTTTCTTGCTTTCTGTTCCTAAAAAAGATATACTTTGAAAATAAAATAATTCAATACTCAATGAAAATCAAAGAGCAAACTAGGAAGCTAGCCGTAGTCAGCTCAAAGCACTGCTTTGANNACTGTTTTGAGGTTGCAGATGGAAGTTGACGTAGTTTGAAGAGATTTTCGAAGAGTATAAACTGCTTATAAAATAAAAAGGAGTCCAGATGGAACATATTATTTATCAGCTTGAAGAGGATTTGGCAATTATTACTTTAAACCGTCCTGATGTCGCTAATGGTTTCCATATTCCCATGTGTGAGGAGATCTTAGAAGCCTTGACTCTGGCAGAAGAAAATCCAGCTGTGCATTTTATCTTAATCAATGCCAATGGAAAGGTCTTCTCAGTTGGGGGAGATTTGGTAGAGATGAAGCGGGCAGTGGATGAGGATGATATTCCATCATTGACAAAAATCGCAGAGTTGGTCAATACGATTTCTTATAAAATCAAGCAAATAGCCAAACCTGTTTTAATGGAAGTTGACGGTGCTGTTGCAGGTGCCGCAGCGAATATGGCTGTTGCGGCAGATTTCTGTTTGGCGACGGATAAGGCTAAGTTTATCCAAGCCTTTGTTGGTGTTGGTTTGGCTCCAGATGCAGGGGGAATTCATCTCTTGAGCCGCAGTATCGGTGTGACGCGTGCTGCTCAATTAGCTATGACAGGAGAGGCTTTAACGGCAGAAAAAGCCCTAGAATGGGGGTTGGTTTACCGCGTTTCTGAAGCTGAAAAACTTGAAAAGACGAGAGAACAGCTTCTTAAAAAATTAAGACGTGCTTCAAGTAATTCCTATGCTGCCATTAAGAAGTTGGTTT
This sequence comes from Streptococcus sp. 10824, assembly GCF_013276595.1. NCBI lineage: Bacteria > Bacillati > Bacillota > Bacilli > Lactobacillales > Streptococcaceae > Streptococcus > Streptococcus sp. 10824. The sequence continues at coordinate 18,093 of NZ_VMLH01000007.1, read as the reverse complement.
GGGAGAGCCAGTTTAAAGACTGGCAGGGTTACGCTACTTTAGAACTGAATCTACAGAAATCCTTAGCTCAAACAGAGGATTTCAAAGAAGGAGTGCGAGCTCATTCGGAGAGAAGAAGACCTAAATTTACAGGAAAATAAAAAATACTTGCATCATTCTTTGAATTTTGATATAATTCTTTCTGTCAAATGTTTTGATTGTAAAAGTTTTTTGAAGAAGGAGGGATATGAAAAATGGACTACCAACGAATCAATGAATATTTAACATCTATATTTAACAATGTCCTTGTAATTGAGGAAGTGAACTTGAGAGGTAGTCGTTTTAAGGATATCTCCATCAAAGAAATGCATACGATTGATGTCATCGGTAAGGCTCCAGATGTGACTCCAAGTCAAGTGTCAAAAGAGTTGATGGTAACTCTTGGAACTGTTACGACAAGTTTGAACAATTTAGAGCGTAAGGGATACATTGAGCGAGTTCGGTCAGAACAGGATCGTCGTGTGGTGCATCTGCATTTGACAAAGAAGGGGCGCTTGATCCATAGACTGCATAAACGCTTCCACAAGGCCATGGTAGAAAAAATTATTGATGGCATGAGCGAGGAAGAAATTGATGTTATGAGCAAAGGTTTGACTAATCTTTACCAATTTTTGGAGGATTTGAAATAATGGCTTTTGCAAAAATAAGCCAGGTTGCTCATTATGTGCCAGAGCAAGTGGTTACAAATCACGACTTGGCTCAGATTATGGATACCAATGATGAGTGGATTTCAAGTCGAACGGGAATACGACAAAGGCATATTTCAAGAACAGAATCTACCAGTGATTTGGCTACGGAAGTTGCTAAGAAACTGATGGCAAAAGCTGGAATAATAGGAGAGGAACTGGATTTTATCATCCTAGCTACCATTACTCCAGATTCGATGATGCCCTCTACAGCTGCTCGTGTTCAAGCTAATATTGGTGCTAATAAAGCCTTTGCTTTTGACTTAACCGCGGCTTGCAGTGGATTTGTATTTGCTCTTTCAACTGCTGAAAAGTTTATCGCTTCTGGTCGCTTTCAAAAAGGCTTGGTGATTGGTAGTGAAACCCTCTCTAAGGCAGTCGATTGGTCGGATCGATCAACAGCTGTGTTGTTTGGAGATGGTGCTGGTGGTGTCTTGTTAGAAGCTAGCGAGCAAGAGCATTTCTTAGCTGAGAGTCTCAATAGCGATGGAAGTCGCAGTGAGTGTTTAACTTATGGGCATTCAGGTTTGCATTCTCCATTTTCAGATCAAGAAAGTGCAGATTCATTTTTGAAGATGGATGGACGCGCAGTCTTTGATTTTGCCATTCGAGATGTAGCCAAGTCTATCAAGCAGACTATTGAAGAATCTCCTATAGAGGCGACAGACTTGGATTATCTGCTATTGCATCAGGCTAATATCCGTATTTTGGATAAGATGGCTAGAAAAATTGGTGTTGACCGAGACAAACTTCCAGCCAATATGATGGAATATGGCAATACCAGTGCAGCCAGTATCCCGATTTTACTTTCAGAGTGTGTAGAACAAGGCCTCATCCCTTTAGATGGTAGTCAGACTGTTCTGCTATCAGGCTTCGGTGGAGGCTTGACCTGGGGCACGCTCATTCTTACAATTTAGGTAATCATGTGGTGAACACATTGTTATAAAAAACTATTTATTTTAAAGGAGTCCTATCATGGCAGTATTTGAAAAAGTACAAGAAATTATCGTTGAAGAACTTGGAAAAGACGCATCAGAAGTAACACTTGAATCAACTTTTGATGATTTGGACGCTGATTCATTGGACTTGTTCCAAGTAATCTCAGAAATCGAAGATGCTTTTGATATCCAAATCGAAGCAGAAGATGACTTGAAAACAGTTTGTGACTTGGTTGCCTACGTTGAAGAGCAAACAAAATAATACTCAATGAAAATCAAAGAGCAAACTAGGAAGCTAGCCGCAGGCTGTACTTGAGTACGCCAAGGTGACGCTGACGTGGTTTGAATTTGATTTTCGAAGAGTATAAGCAGAATATAGATAGAAGGAGTAGGGAAACCCGCTCCCTCTTGTTTAGGCAATAGTTTGATTGTCAAATTATGACAGTATCGAACTATTACGTAAGCAAGAAACGATGGAGGCACTATGAAAACGCGTATTACAGAATTATTGAACATTGATTATCCTATCTTTCAAGGAGGAATGGCTTGGGTTGCTGATGGTGATTTGGCAGGGGCTGTTTCTAAGGCTGGAGGACTAGGGATTATCGGTGGGGGAAATGCCCCGAAAGAAGTTGTCAAGGCAAATATTGATAAGATCAAATCATTGACGGATAAACCCTTTGGTGTCAACATCATGCTCTTGTCTCCCTTTGTGGAAGATATTGTAGATCTCGTTATCGAGGAAGGTGTTAAGGTAGTGACAACAGGTGCAGGAAATCCTGGTAAATACATGGAACGTTTCCATGAAGCAGGGATTACAGTTATTCCTGTTGTACCAAGCGTTGCCCTAGCTAAACGAATGGAAAAAATTGGTGCGGACGCTGTTATCGCAGAAGGAATGGAAGCTGGGGGACATATCGGTAAATTAACAACCATGACCTTGGTGCGTCAAGTGGCGGCAGCTGTATCTATTCCTGTTATTGCTGCAGGAGGAATTGCGGATGGTGAAGGTGCTGCGGCTGGCTTTATGCTAGGTGCAGAGGCTGTACAGGTGGGGACACGGTTTGTAGTTGCAAAAGAGTCGAATGCCCATCCAAACTACAAGGAGAAAATTTTAAAAGCAAGGGATATTGATACTACGATTTCAGCTCAGCACTTTGGTCATGCTGTTCGTGCTATTAAAAATCAGTTGACTAGAGATTTTGAACTGGCTGAAAAAGATGCCTTTAAGCAGGAAGATCCTGATTTAGAAATCTTTGAACAAATGGGAGCAGGCGCCCTAGCTAAAGCAGTTGTTCACGGTGATGTGGATGGTGGCTCTGTCATGGCAGGTCAAATCGCAGGGCTTGTTTCTAAAGAAGAAACAGCTGAAGAAATCCTAAAAGATTTGTATTACGGAGCAGCTAAGAAAATTCAAGAAGAAGCCTCTCGCTGGGCAGGAGTTGTAAGAAATGACTAAAACAGCCTTTTTATTTGCTGGTCAAGGTGCCCAGTATCTAGGGGTGGGACGGGATCTCTATGATCACTACCCTATTGTCAAAGAAACGATTGATCGAGCGAGTCAGGTGCTCGGTTATGATTTGCGTTATCTCATCGATAGGGAAGAAGACAAACTCAATCAGACCCGCTATACGCAACCAGCCATTCTAGCGACTTCGGTTGCTATCTACCGTTTATTGCAAGAAAAGGGCTATCAGCCTGATATGGTTGCTGGTTTATCTCTTGGAGAATACTCTGCCTTGGTGGCCAGTGGCGCCTTGGATTTTGAAGATGCGGTTGCCTTGGTAGCTAAGCGTGGAGCCTATATGGAAGAAGCGGCTCCTGCTGACTCTGGCAAGATGGTAGCAGTTCTCAATACGCCAGTAGAGGTCATTGAAGAAGCCTGTCAAAAAGCTTCTGAACTTGGAGTGGTTACTCCAGCCAACTATAACACACCTGCACAAATCGTCATTGCTGGAGAAGTGGTTGCAGTTGATCGAGCGGTTGAACTTTTGCAAGAAGCAGGTGCCAAACGCTTGATTCCTCTCAAGGTGTCAGGTCCCTTTCACACCGCTCTCCTTGAGCCTGCTAGCCAGAAACTAGCTGAAACTCTAGCTCGGGTAAGTTTTTCAGATTTTACTTGTCCCCTAGTCGGCAATACAGAAGCTGCTGTGATGCAAAAAGAGGACATTGCTCAGCTCTTGACGCGTCAGGTCAAGGAACCCGTTCGTTTCTATGAAAGTATTGGGGTCATGCAAGAAGCAGGCATAAGCAACTTTATCGAGATTGGACCGGGGAAAGTCTTGTCAGGTTTTGTTAAAAAAATTGATCAAACTGCTCACTTAGCTCATGTGGAAGATCAAGCGAGTTTAGTAGCACTTTTAGAAAAATAGACTAAAATAAGTAGAAGTTTTGAAAGGAAAAAAATGAAACTAGAACATAAAAATATCTTTATTACAGGTTCGAGTCGTGGAATTGGTCTTGCCATCGCCCACAAGTTTGCTCAAGCAGGAGCCAACATTGTCTTAAACAGTCGTGGGGCAATCTCAGAAGAATTGCTCGCTGAGTTTTCAAACTATGGTATCAAGGTGGTTCCCATTTCAGGAGATGTATCAGATTTTGCAGACGCTAAGCGTATGATTGATCAAGCTATTGCAGAACTGGGTTCAGTAGATGTTTTGGTCAACAATGCAGGGATCACCCAAGATACTCTTATGCTTAAGATGACAGAAGCAGATTTTGAAAAAGTGCTCAAGGTCAATCTGACTGGTGCCTTTAATATGACACAATCAGTCTTGAAACCGATGATGAAAGCTAGAGAAGGTGCTATCATTAATATGTCTAGTGTTGTTGGTTTGATGGGGAATATTGGTCAAGCTAACTATGCTGCTTCTAAGGCTGGCTTGATTGGCTTTACCAAGTCTGTGGCACGCGAGGTCGCTAGTCGGAATATACGAGTCAATGTGATTGCTCCAGGAATGATTGAGTCTGATATGACCGCTATCTTATCAGATAAGATTAAGGAAGCTACACTAGCTCAGATTCCGATGAAAGAATTTGGGCAGGCAGAGCAGGTTGCAGATTTGACAGTATTTTTAGCAGGCCAAGATTATCTAACTGGTCAAGTGGTTGCCATTGATGGTGGCTTAAGTATGTAGCGAAAGCTAGAGGTGAAAAGAATGAAACTAAATCGAGTAGTGGTAACAGGTTATGGAGTAACATCTCCAATCGGAAATACACCAGAAGAATTTTGGAATAGTTTAGCAACTGGGAAAATCGGCATTGGTGGCATTACAAAATTTGATCATAGTGACTTTGATGTGCATAATGCGGCAGAAATCCAAGATTTTCCGTTCGATAAATACTTTGTAAAAAAAGATACCAACCGTTTTGATAACTATTCTTTATATGCCTTGTATGCAGCCCAAGAGGCTGTAAATCATGCCAATCTTGATGTAGAGGCTCTTAATAGGGATCGTTTTGGTGTTATCGTTGCATCTGGTATTGGTGGAATCAAGGAAATTGAAGATCAGGTACTTCGCCTTCATGAAAAAGGACCCAAACGTGTCAAACCAATGACTCTTCCAAAAGCTTTACCAAATATGGCTTCTGGGAATGTAGCCATGCGTTTTGGTGCAAACGGTGTTTGTAAATCTATCAATACTGCCTGCTCTTCATCAAATGATGCGATTGGGGATGCCTTCCGCTCCATTAAGTTTGGTTTCCAAGATGTGATGTTGGTGGGAGGAACAGAAGCTTCTATCACACCTTTTGCCATCGCTGGTTTCCAAGCCTTAACAGCTCTCTCTACTACAGAGGATCCAACTCGTGCTTCGATCCCATTTGATAAGGATCGCAATGGGTTTGTTATGGGTGAAGGTTCAGGGATGTTGGTTCTAGAAAGTCTTGAACACGCTGAAAAACGTGGAGCTACTATCCTGGCTGAAGTGGTTGGTTACGGAAATACTTGTGATGCCTACCACATGACTTCTCCACATCCAGAAGGTCAGGGAGCTATCAAGGCCATCAAACTAGCCTTGGAAGAAGCTGAGATTTCTCCAGAGCAAGTAGCCTATGTCAATGCTCACGGAACGTCAACTCCTGCCAATGAAAAAGGAGAAAGTGGTGCTATCGTAGCTGTTCTTGGTAAGGAAGTACCTGTATCATCAACCAAGTCTTTTACAGGACATTTGCTGGGGGCTGCGGGTGCAGTAGAAGCTATCGTCACCATCGAAGCTATGCGTCATAACTTTGTACCAATGACAGCTGGGACAAGTGAAGTATCAGATTATATCGAAGCTAATGTCGTTTATGGACAAGGCTTGGAGAAAGAAATTCCATACGCTATTTCAAATACTTTTGGTTTTGGAGGCCACAATGCAGTTCTTGCTTTCAAACGTTGGGAGAATAGATAAGTATGAATTTAAACGATATTAAAGACTTGATGACTCAATTTGACCAGTCAAGTTTGAGAGAATTTTCTTATAAAAATGGGACGGATGAGTTGCAGTTTAGCAAGAATGAAGCGAGATCTGTGCCTGAAGTTGCAACTCAAGTCGCTCCAGCACCCGTTCTAGCAACACCGAGTCCAGTAGCTCCTACATCTGCTCCAGCAGAGACTGTAGCAGAAGAAGTTCCAGCTCCAGCTGAAGCAAGTGTGGCTACTGAGGGAAATCTTGTAGAGAGTCCACTTGTTGGAGTGGTTTACTTGGCTGCTGGACCAGATAAACCTGCCTTCGTTACAGTTGGTGATAGTGTCAAAAAAGGTCAAACATTGGTCATTATCGAAGCCATGAAAGTCATGAATGAAATCCCAGCTCCTAAGGATGGTGTGGTAACGGAAATTCTCGTCTCTAACGAAGAAATGGTTGAGTTTGGTAAAGGATTGGTACGTATCAAATGATCGATATTCAAGGAATCAAAGAAGCCCTTCCCCACCGTTATCCTATGCTTCTAGTGGACCGTGTCTTGGAAGTGAGCGAGGATACCATTGTTGCTATCAAAAATGTGACCATCAACGAGCCTTTCTTTAACGGTCATTTTCCTCAATACCCAGTTATGCCAGGTGTTCTGATTATGGAAGCCTTGGCGCAAACTGCTGGTGTGTTGGAGTTATCAAAACCTGAAAATAAAGGAAAACTGGTCTTTTACGCTGGTATGGACAAGGTTAAGTTCAAGAAGCAAGTTGTACCAGGCGACCAATTGGTTATGACAGCGACTTTTGTAAAACGTCGTGGCACCATAGCTGTGGTTGAAGCAAAGGCTGAAGTGGATGGCAAGCTTGCAGCCAGTGGTACCCTTACTTTTGCAATTGGGAACTAAGGAGGTTCTCCATGTTTCGAAAAATTTTAATTGCCAATCGTGGTGAAATTGCGGTTCGTATTATCCGTGCGGCACGTGAATTGGGGATTGCGACGGTAGCGGTTTATTCAACTGCTGATAAGGAAGCTCTTCATACGCTTTTGGCAGATGAAGCAGTTTGTATTGGTCCTGGCAAGGCAACAGAGTCTTATCTCAATATTAATGCAGTTCTATCAGCTGCAGTCTTGACTGAGGCAGAAGCTATTCACCCTGGTTTTGGATTTCTCAGTGAAAATTCCAAATTTGCGACCATGTGTGAAGAAGTAGGTATCAAGTTTATCGGTCCATCTGGTCATGTTATGGATATGATGGGGGATAAGATCAATGCGCGTGCTCAGATGATTAAAGCAGGTGTGCCTGTTATACCAGGTTCAGATGGAGAAGTGCATAACTCTGAAGAAGCTTTAATTGTTGCTGAAAAAATTGGCTATCCTGTTATGCTCAAGGCTTCAGCAGGTGGAGGTGGTAAAGGGATTCGTAAGGTTGAAAAACCAGATGACCTCGTTTCTGCCTTTGAAACTGCCTCTAGTGAGGCCAAGGCCAATTATGGCAATGGTGCCATGTACATAGAACGGGTTATCTATCCAGCTCGGCACATTGAGGTTCAAATCCTAGGTGATGAGCATGGACATGTGATTCACTTGGGTGAACGGGATTGTTCTCTTCAACGGAATAACCAAAAGGTTTTGGAAGAAAGTCCCTCGATTGCAATCGGAAAAACGCTGCGTCATGAAATAGGTGCTGCTGCTGTTCGAGCGGCAGAGTTTGTTGGCTATGAGAATGCAGGAACCATTGAATTTCTTCTTGATGAAGCAAGTAGCAATTTCTATTTCATGGAGATGAATACTCGTGTTCAGGTAGAACATCCAGTAACAGAGTTTGTTTCAGGTGTGGATATCGTTAAGGAACAGATTTGCATTGCGGCAGGTCAGCCTTTGTCTGTTAAGCAAGAAGATATTGTCCTACGCGGTCATGCCATCGAGTGTCGTATCAATGCAGAAAACCCAGCCTTTAACTTTGCTCCAAGTCCAGGTAAGATTACCAATCTCTATCTGCCAAGTGGTGGAGTTGGCTTGCGCGTGGATTCAGCAGTTTATCCAGGTTATACCATTCCGCCTTATTATGATAGTATGATTGCCAAAATCATAGTACACGGCGAAAATCGTTTTGACGCCTTGATGAAAATGCAACGTGCCCTCTATGAATTAGAGATTGAAGGAGTGCAGACCAATGCAGATTTCCAGCTTGACCTCATTTCAGATCGCAATGTCATTGCTGGGGATTATGATACTTCCTTCTTGATGGAAACCTTCTTACCTAAATATCAAGAAAAAGAATAAAATGACTTTAAGAGTTTAAACCGAAAAGGGGAATCAATGGCTCTATTTAGTAAAAAAGATAAGTATATTCGAATCAATCCCAATCGTTCGGTTAGGGAAAAACCTCAAGCTAAGCCAGAGGTTCCAGATGAATTATTTTCCCAGTGTCCAGGTTGTAAGCATACCATCTATCAGAAGGATCTGGGAAGTGAACGTATCTGTCCGCACTGTAGCTATACCTTTCGTATTTCTGCCCAAGAACGCTTGGCTTTGACGATTGATATGGGAACCTTCAAAGAATTGTTTACAGGGATTGAAAGCAAGGATCCCTTGCATTTCCCTGGTTACCAAAAGAAACTGGCATCTATGCGTGAAAAAACAGGTCTGAATGAAGCCGTTGTGACAGGAACTGCTCTTATTAAAGGTCAGACTGTGGCTCTTGGGATTATGGATTCTAACTTTATCATGGCTTCTATGGGTACGGTGGTAGGTGAAAAAATCACTCGTTTGTTTGAGTATGCGACTGTCGAAAAATTGCCAGTTGTCCTATTCACAGCCTCTGGTGGAGCCCGTATGCAGGAAGGAATCATGAGTCTCATGCAGATGGCTAAGATCTCTGCAGCGGTTAAACGCCATTCAAATGCTGGTCTCTTTTACCTGACCATTTTGACAGATCCAACGACTGGTGGTGTGACAGCTTCTTTCGCTATGGAAGGCGATATCATTCTGGCTGAACCACAGAGCTTGGTTGGTTTTGCTGGGCGTCGTGTGATTGAAAATACGGTTCGTGAAAGCTTGCCTGAGGATTTCCAAAAGGCAGAATTCCTATTAGAACATGGCTTTGTGGATGCTATTGTCAAAAGAAGAGATTTGCCAGATACGATTGCTAGCCTAGTCAAATTGCACGAAGGGAGTCCTAGATGAATATTGCAAAAATAGTCAGAGAAGCGCGTGAGCAGAGTCGTTTGACAAGCTTGGACTTTGCGACAGGCATTTTTGATGAATTTATCCAATTACACGGTGACCGTTCTTTTCGTGACGATGGTGCAGTTGTTGGTGGTATCGGCTGGCTTGGAGATCAAGCTGTAACAGTAGTTGGTATCCAAAAAGGTAAGAGTTTACAAGATAATCTAAAACGGAATTTTGGACAACCGCATCCAGAAGGCTACCGTAAGGCTCTGCGGTTGATGAAACAGGCTGAAAAGTTTGGCCGTCCAGTTGTGACCTTTATCAATACAGCAGGAGCCTATCCTGGTGTCGGAGCGGAAGAACGTGGACAGGGAGAAGCTATTGCTCGCAATCTCATGGAAATGAGTGACCTGAAAGTTCCGATTATCGCCATCATTATAGGTGAAGGTGGTTCAGGCGGGGCTCTGGCTCTAGCAGTCGCAGACCGTGTTTGGATGCTGGAAAATTCTATCTATGCCATTCTCAGCCCAGAAGGCTTTGCTTCCATTTTATGGAAGGACGGCACTCGTGCCATGGAAGCGGCAGAACTGATGAAAATCACTTCACACGAGCTGCTAGAAATGGACGTGGTGGACAAGGTGATTTCTGAAGCAGGACTTTCTAGTAAAGAACTGATTAAGAGTGTCAAAAAAGAACTCCAAACTGAGCTAGCTCTACTTTCACAAAAACAGTTAGAAGAGTTGTTGGAAGAGCGCTATCAACGGTTTAGAAAATACTAATACAAAAACTAGAACTGGCAGTCAGTTCTAGTTTTTATGTGGTTCTTACTCTGTATCAAGGACGAAGTAAAAGGTGCTTGGAAGACCAAACACCTTTTCGATTATTCATTTTCTTCAGTTACAAATTGACTAAGCAGTCCGTTGATAAAGCGGGCTGATTTTTGATCTGAAAAATTCTTAGCAAGTTCAATAGCTTCATTGACTGCTACCAGCTGAGGTGTATCAAATGATGTGATTTCAAAGATACCCAAGCGTAGTAAGTTTTTTTCGACCAAAGTCAAACGTTCAACTGTCCAGCCTGACTTGAGGTGCTGGTTGATTTGTGTATCCAACTCGTCTTTTTGCGCTTGAACACCAGAAACCAAATTTAGAAGAAAGGCTGGGATTTGCACATCTGCATCTTCACGGTCATGTGTGTAGGCAAAGCGACAAGCTGTTTCCATATCTGTGTCGAATTCAAGGCTCATAAGAGCTTGAAAAGCGACTTTACGAAGTTCGCGTCTAGATTCTAATAATGGACTAGTCATTGAGGAAGTCCTCGTTAAATAGATCTTTCAACTCTGGTTTAGGTGTTTTGTCTGGAACAATTCCTGTAACATGGATATTGACAGCAGAAAGTTCCACATCAGCCATATCATGGACAGCATCTTTGACTGCTTTTTGAATAGCAAGAGCTACTTTTGGTACTTTCACACCGTACTCAAGATAGAGATAGATGTCAGCAGTTAGCTCTGCGTTGATTTCTTTTAAGTAGACGCCACGACCAAGAGAGAGTTTTGATAGGGTGTCAGATACGGATTTATTTGAAAATGAGTGGACACCATCAACTTTAGCAGTTGCGATGGCAATGATTTTTTCAAGTACACGTGGAGCGATAACGATTTCGCCAAATTGTTCTTCAATTCCCATAGAATGACCTCTTTCTAGAGATTAGGCACGAGAAACGTAAGTTCCTTCTGCAGTGTTGATGATCAATTTTTGTCCAGCTTCGATGAAGTCTGGAACGTTGACAACAAGTCCAGTTTCCATGGTTGCTGGTTTACCAGAACCTGTAACAGTAGCACCTTTGATAGATGGTTGTGTTTCAGCAACTGTCAATTCAACAGTAGTTGGTACAGTGACACCGATTACTTCAGTTCCGTAGAATTGGATTTTCACATCAGAGTTTTCAAGGATGTAAAGCAATTCATTTTCAACGTTTACGACTGGGATTTCGTATTGGTCGTAAGTTTCAGTATTCATGAAGTAGGCAGTTTCATCCATTTTGTACAAGTATTGAGCTGGAACAGTCTCGATAATAGCTTGTTCGAATTTTTCTTCTGGACGGTAGCTTGTATCAAATGTAGAACCAGTACGGACATCACGCAATTTCATACGCATGATTGTGTTCCCTTTACCTGGTTTGTGGTGGCTAGCTTCCAAAACGCGGATCAATTTTCCGTCTGCAGTTTCAAATGTCATACCAGCTTTCAATTTGCTTGCTTCAATCATGTTTTTACCTCTTTAATAAATATTATTACTCTTCATTTTACCATAAAATCTTCTGGAAATAAAGCCAAAATAGTTATTGGGAGATGGTAGGGGAGAAAAAACCAACCTCAAGGCTGGTTTCTTTTACATATTAATCTTCTTTCAACTTCGCCAATTCCTGTGCAAGTAGTTTAAGGGCAACTTGTGGGTTGGCTTGGCCTTTGGTTGCCTTCATAAGGAATCCTGTAAAGGCCTTGTCGGCGTTACGTTTGCCTGACTTGAAGTCGGCAACAGCAGCTTCGTTATCGGCAAAGACTTGGTGGATGATTGGGATCAAGATAGCTGGATCTGAAATTTGAACCATACCTGCTTTTTCCACGTATTCACGCGCGCCACCGCCATTTTTAGCTAGATGGACAAAGACTTTCTTGGCAATCTTAGATGAAATAGTACCGTCTTCGATGATGGCAATCATTTCAACCAAGTTTTCTGGTGTCAATTCGATTTGTTCCAGTGTTTTACCTTCAGCATTCAAGAACTGAGCGACTTCCCCTTGGAGCCAGTTAGAGACTTGTTTGGCATCACCACCTAGGGCAACAGCTTTTTCAAAGAAGTCAGAAGTGACTTTATTAGCAGTCAACTGACTAGCATCGTAGTCTGATAAACCAAGGTCAGATACATAACGCGCACGACGTTCTTTTGGAAACTCTGGCAACTCAGTCCGCATTTCCTCAATCCACTCGTCAGAAATTTCAAAGAGGGGTAGGTCTGGTTCTGGGAAGTAGCGGTAGTCAGCAGCCCCTTCCTTGACACGCATGAGGATGGTTGCTTTATTCGCTTCATCGTAACGGCGTGTTTCTTGGCGGATTTGACCACCTGAGCGAAGAATTTCAGCCTGGCGTTGGACTTCGTATTCAAGACCTTTACGAACGTTTGAGAAGGAGTTGAGGTTCTTCAATTCAGTCTTGGTACCGAATTTCTCTTGACCATAAGGACGAAGAGAGATGTTGGCATCCACGCGCATAGAACCTTCTTCCATCTTAACGTCAGAAATGCCAGCGTATTGGATGACTTCCTTGAGGGCTGTCAGATAAGCGTAGGCTTCTTCAGGTGAACGCATGTCAGCTTCAGATACAATCTCAATCAAGGGCACCCCTTGGCGGTTGAGGTCAACGTAAGAGTAGCCGTCTGTACCGTGGGTGTTTTTACCAGCGTCTTCTTCTAGGTGAGCACGTTCGATACCGATTTTCTTAGTCGTACCGTCTTCTAGCTCGACTTCAATCCATCCGTTGTAGCCGATTGGCTCATCAAACTGAGAAATTTGGTAGGCTTTAGGGTTATCAGGATAGAAGTAGCTCTTGCGGTCAAAGTGCATCTTTTTGTGGATGTCCATGTTGAGGGCAAGAGCAGCCTTGATTCCGGCATCGACAACCCCTTTATTGAGAACTGGCAGAACTCCTGGGAAAGACCAGTCAATCACGTTAGTGTTGGCGTTTTGGTCATTTCCAAAGTGGGCAGAAGTAGGTGAGAAGATTTTTGAATTGGTGTTGAGCTCTACGTGGACTTCAAGTCCGATGACTGTTTCAAAGTTCATTAGTTGTCACCTCCAAAAATCACGGGTTGTTGTTTGTGGTAGTCTGTTGTTGCTTCAAAAGCAGCAGCAGCTTGGTAAATAGTTTCCTCAGAGTACTTAGGACCAATCAATTGCAGACCAACAGGTAGACCTTGAGAGAATCCAGCAGGAATCGAAATTCCTGGAAGACCTGCCAAGTTGACAGGAATTGTCAAAAGGTCAGCCAAGTACATGGCAACTGGATCGTGGTTGAGAGAATCTAAGTCATAGGCAACACTTGGTGCAGTTGGTCCTAAAATCAAGTCATAATCCGCAAAGACTTTTTCGAAATCTTGGATGATGAGAGTACGAACCTGTCCAGCTTTCTTATAGTAAGCATCGTAGTAACCTGATGAAAGGCTGAAAGTACCTAGCATGATACGACGTTTCACCTCTTCACCAAAACCTTGGCTACGGCTGTTTACATAGATTTCATCAAGATTTGTCGCATCCTCTGCGCGGTAGCCGTAACGGATACCGTCAAAGCGTTGCAAGTTTGATGAAGCTTCTGATGAAGCGATGATGTAGTATACGGCAACTCCGTATTTAGAGTGAGGAAGGCTGACTTCTTCGACGATAGCACCCAATTTTTCAAAGTGTTTGGCTGCATTCAGAATGGTTTCCTTAACCTCTGGGTCAATCCCTTCGCCTAGATATTCCTTAGGTAAAGCAATTTTCATGCCCTTGATGTCTTGACCAATTTTTGAAGTAAAGTCGGCAATGCGGACAGGGGCAGAAGTAGAGTCTTTGGCATCTTCGCAGGCAATAGCGTTGAGCAAGAGGGCATTTTCCTTAACAGTTGGTGCGAAAGGTCCGATTTGGTCTAATGAGCTACCGAAGGCAATGAGACCGAAACGAGAAACTGTTCCGTAGGTTGGTTTGAGACCAACGATCCCGTTGAAGGCAGCAGGTTGGCGGATGGAACCACCCGTATCAGAACCAAGTGACAAGCGGACTTGTCCTGAGGCTACAGCTGCAGCTGAACCACTTGATGAACCACCAGGAACCTTGCTGTGGTCCCAAGCATTTTTAGTTGCTCCGTAGTGAGAAGTCTCACCAGAACCACCCATGGCAAATTCGTCCATGTTAGTTTTTCCTACGACAATCATGCCCTTGGCTTTTGCATTAGCAACAGCTGTCGCATCAAAGATCGGCTCGTAGTTGTAGAGCATTTTTGAGGCAGCGGTTGTGAGAATACCGTCTGTAGAGATGTTATCCTTTACTGCAAGCGGAATTCCTGAAAGGACATTATCAGTGTCAATTCCAGCTTCATCAATGGCTTTAGCTTGAACAAGAGCTTGCTCTTCAGCGATGGTAACAAAAGCGTTGATAGCTGTCTCGCGAGACTTGATATCTTCAAGCGTAGCTTGTGTTAATTCTGTTGCAGAAATTTCCTTAGAGACAAGGAGATTGTGCAAGTCTTCAATGGTTTTATTGTTGAAAGTCATTAGGCATCTCCTCCATCGTCTAGGATAGCTGGTACCTTGATATAGTAGTTGTCTTTTTCAGGTACGTTTTTAAACAAGCGATCACGGTCTGTTCCTTCTTCAGCCACATCAGGGCGGAGTACGGTCTTGCGGTCAGCCATGGTCGTAGTAGGTGCGACACCAGTTGTGTCAACTTCGCCCAGCAATTCAACCATGTCAACAATTTTAGACAAGGTCGTTGCAAAGGCAGCAGTTTCTTCTTCAGAGAATTTTAATTTTGAAAGATTGGCAACGTGTGTTACCTCTTCTTGCGTAATTTTCATCTTGCATCCTTTCGTGAAATGATGATTTTTAGTCTGTTCTATTTTACCATATTTTCCTATAAATAAGGGAGGGGGAAGTGAAAAGAAATAGAAATTGAAAAAAATGCTAAAATCCGATATAATGGAGTGTTGAAAGGAATGGTAAAATCCAATGTAAAAATCATTCTTAGCTATTGAAACAAGAAAAATAGAGAATCAAAGAAAGAGAACTTATGAATATTCAAGAAGAAATTAAGAAACGTCGTACCTTTGCCATCATCTCTCACCCAGACGCGGGGAAAACAACCATCACTGAGCAGTTGCTCTACTTTGGGGGCGAGATTCGTGAGGCTGGTACCGTAAAAGGAAAGAAAACAGGGACTTTTGCCAAGTCTGACTGGATGGATATCGAGAAGCAACGTGGGATTTCGGTTACTTCATCTGTGATGCAGTTTGACTACGATGGCAAGCGCGTGAATATCCTTGACACACCAGGGCATGAGGATTTCTCAGAAGATACCTATCGTACCTTGATGGCGGTGGATGCTGCGGTCATGGTCGTGGACTCTGCCAAGGGTATCGAGGCGCAGACAAAGAAATTGTTTGAAGTTGTCAAACACCGTGGTATTCCAGTCTTTACCTTTATGAACAAGCTAGACCGTGACGGTCGTGAGCCACTGGACCTCTTGCAAGAATTGGAAGAAGTCTTGGGTATTGCGAGCTATCCGATGAACTGGCCAATCGGGATGGGGAAAGCTTTTGAAGGGCTCTATGACCTCTATAACCAACGCTTGGAGCTCTATAAGGGGGATGAGCGTTTTGCCAGTTTAGAAGATGGGGACAAGCTTTTTAGCAGCAATCCTTTCTACGAGCAGGTAAAAGATGATATTGAACTTTTAAATGAAGCTGGAAATGAGTTTTCAGAGGAAGCTATCCTTGCTGGAGAATTGACACCTGTCTTCTTCGGTTCGGCTTTGACAAATTTTGGTGTGCAGACCTTCCTTGAGACTTTCCTTAAGTTTGCTCCAGAACCACATGGACACAAGAAAACAGATGGCGAAATTGTGGATCCTTACGACAAGGATTTTTCAGGATTTGTCTTTAAAATCCAAGCCAATATGGACCCTCGTCACCGTGACCGCATTGCCTTTGTCCGTATCGTATCTGGTGAATTTGAGCGCGGTATGAGTGTTAACCTGCCTCGTACTGGTAAGGGGGCTAAACTGTCGAATGTGACTCAGTTTATGGCGGAAAGTCGTGAGAATGTAACCAATGCCGTGGCAGGTGATATCATCGGGGTTTACGATACAGGTACTTATCAGGTTGGTGACACTTTGACAGTTGGAAAAAACAAGTTTGAGTTTGAACCGCTGCCAACCTTTACTCCTGAAATTTTCATGAAAGTATCTGCTAAGAACGTTATGAAACAAAAATCTTTCCACAAGGGAATCGAGCAATTGGTGCAAGAAGGAGCTATTCAGCTTTATAAGAATTACCAAACAGGCGAGTACATGCTGGGAGCTGTTGGTCAACTTCAGTTTGAAGTCTTTAAGCACCGTATGGAAGGCGAGTACAATGCAGAAGTGGTCATGAGCCCAATGGGTAAAAAGACCGTTCGTTGGATTAAACCTGAGGACTTGGATGAACGCATGTCATCAAGCCGCAATATCTTGGCTAAAGACCGTTTCGACCAATCAGTCTTTCTCTTTGAAAATGACTTTGCTCTCCGTTGGTTTGCGGACAAGTATCCAGATGTAGAGTTGGAAGAGAAGATGTAAATCGTTACAAATGACTAGCAACATAAAGTTGCTGTCATTTGACGGTAACCGCTATGGCGGCTTACCTAAACGCTTCACTAGGAAAAATCCACGAATGGTATTGATTCGTGGATTTTTCCGTCGTAGCAGAAAGTAGGTAGCCTAGCTAACTGCCTCACTAACTGAGTTTTACAAATGGAATTGATTTGTAAAACTCAGTGTCGTAGTTCAGTAAATTTATTTGATTGTGTAACAATCTAAGTAACTAACGAGTCTGGGACAAAAGTCTAACCTTAAATATAAAAAGCGAACAAAACAAGTTATCTGACACTCAGAATTCTGTTTTGTTTGCTTTTTTGTCTAATCTATCGATTTTAAAAACTTATAATAAAGAATTCATAAAATCAAAATCTTTTTGTCCCAGACTCTAGGCGCTCCACTAGTAAAGTTTTACGAATAATATCGATTCGTAAAACTTTACGTCGTAACTGGTAGTGAGCGGTCTAGCTAACTGCCTCACTAACTACGTTTGGCAAATAGAATCGATTGGTCAAACTACGTGTCGTAGTATAACAATCGGCTTACCTAAACGCTTCACTAGGAAAAATCCACGAATAATATTGATTCGTGGATTTTTCCGTTGTAGCAGAAAGTAGGTAGCCTAGCTAACTGCCTTACTAACTACGTTTGGCAAATGAAATCGATTTGTAAAACTCCGTGTCGTAATGTAAAAATTGTAAACCGTAATGAGACTTCATCTAAAATCTCCACTGGTATGGTTTTACGAACGAATAGGCGAAAATAATGGTTACGTAGAAACATATGATGGGAATAAAAAGAAATAAGATAAAGAGTGAAAGAAGAGAAAAAAACGATTGTCTTAGGTGCAGATAATGCTTATATGGATAAAGTTGAAACAACAATAAAATCTCTTTGTGTTCATCATTATAATCTTAAGTTTTATGTTTTTAATGATGACCTTCCGCGAGAATGGTTCCAATTGATGGAAAAAAGACTAGAGACTTTGAATAGTGAGATTGTGAATGTTTAGATTGACAGTAGTATTCTGAAAGGTTATCGTCTCCCCTTTGAGGGACTTTCATATGCGGCTTTTTTAGGTACTTTATTCCAAAGTATGTAAGCGAGTCTCGTGTACTGTATTTGGATTTAGATATTGTTGTAAGAAAATCGATAGATGAGCTGTGGGATTTGGACTTGACGGCTATACCCTTAGCTGCAGTTAGAGATGATTTTTATACACATAATTTTAATTCTGGTGTTCTGTTAATCAACAATGGTATGTGGAGAGCAGAAAATGTCACGCAAGACCTGATTTAAGACACAAATAAAAAATCTTCCAATTCTCTGTTTCCGTGTCTGAAGGTTTCTTTTCCTTTCTGTTGATAGACTAGTAGCAGACGATTGATTTGTCTTTCAGAAAGATTAAGTTCGACACAGGCTTGTTTCTTTGTTTTCTTTCCTTGGGCAATAGCTGTTATAGTTATTTAGTTTTAA